>JALQST010000029.1 GCA_023264315.1 Nodosilinea sp. BSH.14 | reverse complement strand
TATCTTGACCCCAGGTTGATCCCAGGTTCAGTCTAGGAGAGGGGCTGGGGGTGAGGGCTTCCACGGGCTTTGCGATCCGCCGATCCGGGCTATTCGATCAGTTCGGCTTCCATCAGCTCATACCGCTCATGACACAGGCGATGGGCCTCTAATCGTCCAGTGGAAGGCTCAAAAATGATATAGACGGGAACCCGCAAAACCTGCTCGTAAAAAAACCATTTTCCTAAGGGGAAACTGCGTTTTGACGAATATTCTCCCCCATCCGTTTCTGACACAAACGCCATGACTACCGCAGGGGTTTCACCCTCCAAGTTGGGCGTATAGCTGCGACGATCTCCTTGGCCGGGGCCCATACCATCATCAGATGGCAACACCGCTACATAGAACCAATCCGGCGCTTTGATTACTAAGGATCCATTCACGGTGGCACAGATGCCTAGATTGGAAGCTATCAGCATTTCAGGACGAATCCAGTCGGCCAATTCCAAGGCTTCCCGTAAAGCCCCAGCGATGAGGGGCTGACCAGAATTTTCCACAGGCTCCTCTTCTAGGGGAACATCTTCAAGTAATCGTTCCCAAGCAATGGATAGAGGAACGATGGGTGGATTGGCAGCCTTGGAAGCTATCACCATTGTGCAATCTCCACAGCGCAGCACTAGCCAGGGTTTCCATCTTAGCCGATGGCCAGGGAAGATGCCGTTTTTGACATCCTCTCCCGGCCATCCTATCGGGTATGCCGGAGATTCCTTGAGTCGCCCCAAAGATTTCCTGCTTCAACACCTGCCAGCTAGACTGAGTGACCTCAGCCCCCCCTCACTCCACCGCATAGAGGTGACCATCCCCACTGCCGAAATACACCACCCCATCGGCCACCGCAGGCGAGGAACCGACCAAAGCTTCGGTTTTGAACCGCCAGCGTTCTTGCCCGGTGGCGATATCCACCGCATAGAGGTGATTATCCCAACTGCCAACGTACACCACTCCATCGGCCACCGCAGGCGAGGAATCGACCAAATCTTCGGTTCTGAACTTCCAAATCAGGCGGGTTAGGGCCTTGGGGCCACTGCCGGGGTACACTCCGGTGCGGGCTAGGTTACCCCGAAACATGGCCGTACCGCTCTGCTCGTTTTGTCGCAGACGCCCCAAGGGAGAGGTAACGGGGCTGAGAAGATCGGGGTTTAACCAAACACCCACCCCCAGCCCACCTAGCAGCACCACCGCCGCCGCTGCGCCCAGGGCCACGAATACGCCAGTCATCCCCTTCGTTGGAGGCGATGGGGCGGCTGAGTTTGGGGTTGTGGCTGAGATGGGCTCTGCTGTGGGACTTTGTTTGGGAGCGGGTACGGGGGATTGGGGCAGGGGAACCATCCTTGGGGTTTCCATGGCCTTGAGCACGGCGGTGGCATCTTGAAAGCGGGCTGATTCCACCGGGGCCAGCATCCGCTCCAGGAGTTGGTTAAACTGGTCGCTCACAAAGCAAGCCTCGTTCCAGTCCCATTGGGGATCTTGGCGGCGGGGGCTGGGCACTTGGCCGCTCAACAGTTCCAAGGCCACCAGACCCAGGGCATAGATGTCTTGGCTGGGGTTGGCTGGCTCATCGTTCTGAGGGGGGGCAACTGCACGGTTCCCGCCTGAAGGGACAACCTTTCCAGGCTAAGCGGGCCAGGGCTGATGCCCTCCTGATGCAGCAGTACCAGTTGGTTGAGCACCGACCGCAAGATAGCCTGTACCTCGGCCTCAGAAAAGGGTTGTGCTTCACGGGCACTCAACAGCGTAGCCAGCGTTTCGTTAGACATCGGTCAACTCCTAAAGCAGGATAGCGATTGGGAACATGGGTTAGATTTCGACGTTGGATTTCGAGGTTGGATTTTGATACTAAAGAGGGATATTGGGCCATTGGGTGAGAGCTATTTGACGGGCATCATGACCGACGGGAACCGGAAATACCCACCACGGTGCTAACACCCTAGGGTTTCCTGGGGCTCCTCGGTTGGCTGGGAAGAGGGGGCGGGCTGATTCCCCAACTCCTGGGCTAGATCGGCATAGGGAGATGTATTCCACGGTACAGGGACAAAACTTGGGGTGAGGGGCTGCAAGCCTTCGGTGTGGAGGGGTTGACCGACTGAGGAAGAGGGAGGTGAGCTAGAGATTAGCACAACCTTAGCTAGAACCTCCCCATGACTCAGATTAACCGACTTCAAGCGGCCCTCCGTGCTCATCTGCCGTGGCATGGTGCTCGACTGACGTTTGTGGCGCTGTTTCTGGTAGCCCTGTTCCGGGTGGAGACGGTGAACCTGGATAAGTTGTCGTCGGTGTTTGCCAACCGGGCGAAACCGGAGTCGAACGACAAGCGTCTGACGCGGTTTCTGCGGGCGTTTCCGGTGGACTTCGACGAGATTGCGCGGGCGATGGCGAGTTGGAGTCAGATTCCTCAACCCTGGACGTTGAGCCTCGACACCCTTCCGTCTCCGGTTGCGGCACAGTGACCACATCCGTTCCCGCTCTGGCAAGTCTCGGCAATCGGGAGATCGGGTCTTTGCCAGTCTTAGGGCCGGGGAAACCCGGATCCTGTCCGGCCAACGATGGGTCTGGGGCCGATGGGTCTACGTCGTCGCCACTCGCCTGGGCGATGGTGAACTCCTGATTCTTGCCACGAACCACGCCCCTCAGACGGCCCTCGCCGACTACCGCCTACGCTGGGGCATCGAGACCTTGTTTTCCGCCCTCAAAACCCAAGGCTTCAACCTTGAATCCACCCACTTTCGCCATGCTGAACGCCTCAGTAAACTCGTCGCTCTCCTCGCCTTGGGCTTCTGTTGGGCCATGCTCACCGGACTCTGGCACCATCAGCAGCATCCGATTGCCATCCAAGCCCATGGCCGCAGAGCCAAGAGTCTGTTCCGCTACGGTTGTGACTTTCTTCAAGGTAACAAGGGGGATCTGCGATCTGAGGTATCGGGGAACCACTAGGGAGAAGATCGAGTGGCGAGGATGTGGCGATGGATGAACTGGCCTAGGTAGTGGTCAAAGTCGTCCCCGGATTGGGCAATGAGGTCGTTGTGGTCGGCCACATCAAGCCCCGTGATGTGGCCGCGGGGCAAGTCATTGCTGCCCGTGGGCAACGGGTGGTTGAAATGGCCTGTGGAGCCGATGCGGCGGGGGCTGAGGTCACTCAGTCTAGCGGGCAGGCGTTGAAGCAGAAAATCTTTGGGGCGATCCAAGGAATCTCCTGGCATACCCGATAGGATTACTGAGAGAGGATGTCAGGTCATTAAACCCCACTATTTCCGGGCTGGATTTTCCAGAGCTTTCCGCTATGCTCGATCCAAAGTGCTGATTCCTTGGCCTGCCCTATCCACCCATCACCCCCATCCCACCGTGAGCCTAAAAACCCTCGTCCAAAAATCCCTCAAGTCTTTGCCCTTTGCCAGCAACGGCGGTCAACCCTTTTCCCCGGCCCAGTTTGATGCCGATGTGATGACCACCTACGGGCGCTTTCCCCTCACCCTCACCCGGGGCAAGGGCAGCTTTGTGTGGGATGACCAGGGTCGCCGCTATTTAGACTGTGTGGCGGGCATTGCCACCTGTACCCTCGGCCATGCCCATCCGGCCATGGTGGAGGCCGTTAGCCAGCAGATTCAAACCCTGCACCATGTCTCAAACCTGTACTACATCCCCGAACAGGGAGCCCTGGCCCACTGGCTGGTGGAACATTCCTGCGCCGACCGGGCCTTTTTCTGTAACTCTGGGGCCGAGGCCAACGAAGGGGCGATTAAGCTGGCCCGCAAGTATGCCCACACCCAGCGGGGCATCACCAATCCGCTGATCATCACCGCCAAGGCTAGCTTCCACGGGCGCACCCTGGCCACCATCACCGCCACCGGCCAGCCCAAGTATCAGAAAAACTTTGACCCGCTGATGCCCGGTTTCGCCTACGTGCCCTACAACGACATGGCCGCCCTAGAAAGCCTGGTTGCCGAACTGGATGCCGAAACGCCCCAGGTCGCCGCCATCATGCTGGAAGCCCTCCAGGGGGAAGGGGGGGTTTGTCCTGGGGATCGGGCCTATTTCCAGCGAATTCGGCAACTTTGCGACGAAAAGGGTATTCTGCTGATTCTGGACGAGGTGCAGGTGGGCATGGGCCGCACGGGTACCCTCTGGGGCTATGAAAATCTGGGCATCGAGCCGGATATTTTCACCTCAGCCAAGGGTTTGGGTGGCGGCATCCCCATCGGGGCCATGCTCTGCAAAGTCTCCTGCGACGTGTTTGAACCGGGCGACCACGCCAGCACCTTTGGCGGCAACCCCTTCGCCTGCAAAGTGGGTCTTACGGTGTGCCAAACCCTGGAGGCCGAAAACCTACTGGAGAACGTGCAACAGCGCGGCGACCAATTGCGCCTAGGGCTGCGAACGCTGGTGCAGCAATATCCCGCCCAACTCGAACAGGTGCGCGGCTGGGGCTTAATTAACGGCCTGGTGCTGCAATCCGAAAGCCCGATTAAGTCGGTGGATATCGTTAAAGCGGCCATGGATGAAGGGCTGCTGCTCGTTCCCGCTGGCCCCCAGGTGGTGCGTTTTGTGCCGCCGCTGAACGTGAGGGCCGACGAGATTCAGCAGGCGCTTCTCGCCATTGAGAAAGCCCTCGCCCTGCTGATCAAACGCCAGCGGGCCTAGCGTCCGCCCCAGCCATAAAGAATCATTACCACCGGCATGATGATCGCCCCAAGGTGCTGAAGTTATGAGTATCTAGGCTCTTACGGTCTAGATCGTTGAGATAATGTCATGCTTCGATCTCAGCAACGCTGGCTGATTGGGCTGGGGCAGAGTTTTGTGCTAAGTGTTCTGATCAGCGGGGTCGGCTTCATGGTTGCCCCCGCCGTTGCGCCAGCCCTAGCCCTCACCAATGAGGAAATCGCCGCCCAGGTCGAACGTTTGCAACAGTCTAACCAACGCTGGCTACAGGTGGATTTATCCAGCCAGCGCCTCTATGCCTGGGAAGGCAACACCCCCGTCTACGCCGTCATTGTTTCCACCGGGAAACCCTCAACGCCCACCGTGCGGGGCGTGTTCGCCATTCAGTCGATGCACCGCACGGCGCGAATGCGGGGGCCGGGATATGACGTGCCCAATGTACCGTGGACGATGTACTTTCACCGGGGTTATGCCATCCATGGAGCCTACTGGCACCACAATTTTGGCACCCCCGTCAGCCATGGCTGCGTGAATGTGGCCGTGGATCATGCGGAGTGGTTTTTCCACTGGTCAAGTATTGGCACCCCAGTGGTGGTGCAAGAATAGTAAAGCCTTAGCAACACTCCGGCCCATTGGGGGTTACCGACGGTAGAATGCGGGTTCTAGACCCATCCAAACGATGGTTAGATTAGCCACGTATAAACCAGAATGAGGGTCATCCCCATGCTCATCCATGCTCTCTGGTTCTTGGGGCATTGCGCCTTTGAAAAAACGGCCACCCCAGCCACCTTACTCTTTCAGGGATTTGTCTTTGCCATGGTGGGCCTAGGGCTTTGGTTTCTGAGTAAACTTCAGAGCCAAATCTTAGCCCGCTTCGGCATTGTGGCCGTGGGCGTGTTGATTTTTGAGTTGTTCACAGCCCCCATGTGGCGCAATGCTCACCTCGGCGAATGGGCCTATCTCTACCATGATGTGAGCTGGATTTTAACCATCGGCTGGAGCATTTTGTTTCTGGGCGTGGTTGAAATCGTGGATAAGCTCCTACCCCGTTGGCGAGAATGGAAACGGTTTCTGCTGTACCTGGGGGTTTTGATTCTTCTCACCCTGCCCCTAGAAATGTGGGTGGTGAATATCAATGTCCGCAGCTATGCGCCGGAGGTGCTGGATTCCCTCAGTGGGCTGACCATTGCCAACGTGCCCATTGAGTTGGTGTACTATGTGCCCGTCTTTGCTGGATTGGTGATTGGTTTCTATAAATACTGGGGTTTTGTCCTAGAAGATACCTTGTTGATCCCTCTCAAAAAGATTCGTTGGGCGAGGGGCATTGCCATGACGGCCTTAGCCATTTTTATGTTTGAAGTGATGGTCGAGCCGATGGTGGTGAATGCCGGTTTTCCAAGCTGGTCATTTATCTTCCATGACATTAGTGTGATCATGACCGGTATTTGGGTCGGGGTGATTGCGATTACAGCATTACTCGTATATCGCTTGTTTCCCCACTATCCTATCGCCACCCGATTTATCCTCGCCCTCTCCATTTGTACGGCCATCGCTCTGCCCATTGAATACGCTTTATTCGTCAGCGGTATCCGAGTCTACGGCCCCAGTACCATGGCCAATTTCTCTGGATTTAATATTCCGGTTATCAATGCCCCCATAGAAATTGCCTTTGCTATTCCCTGCTATATGGCCTTGGTGATTGGGCTGGTGCGCTATTGGGAAATCGCCCTCGATAATCGCCTGTGAGGACGCTATGACCTTCTCCAAAATTGTGCTGAGTACGTTGCTGGGTGGCCTCGTGGTGGCGGGGGGATTAGTCATCACCCTAGGCCCCAGTTCCGCCGGATCGCTTTTGTTCTTTTCGATTCTGTGTACCCTCGGCATTGGTGCGGTGTTTTGGGTCGCCCTGGCCTTTGGCATCGGCTGGATGATCCTCACCCTGTGGGCCGCCATTCGGGGCGATCATGCATCGGCCCAGGCCGAATCTAGCCCCCAAGCCGATGCCCTCACCACCTATGTCCGCCGTGCCCTGCAAGCGGGGGCCAACGATGACCAACTCCAGCGCCGTCTGCAACGCCAGGGCTGGACGGAGGACGACATTACCCAAGCCATCCAGCGGGTGCAGGGACATCCTGACGCGCCCCCAGCGTCTGGATCGGCCTAGGTCTTTCTGTGCACCGTTATTCCTAGTTTGCTATGCCTTCCGATCCACCGCCATCTCAACCTTTCCCAGGAGAAACAGACCATGGCCATGGAGCGCCGCTCTCCCCTAACAAAAAGGACAAAAAAACGGGGGATCAACCCTGGTTAAGACGGCTGTGGATCTATCAAAACGAGCGATTTCCCCTGGCTAAACATGGGTTGCTGATCGCTATTTTTAGCGGTGCCGCCGTGGGCTATGGAGCCCGTTTGACGGATACCCGCCCATCCTTAGTTTCCGCCCTGGTAGCCTTTTTCAGTACCTTCGGCTTCTTTTGGCAAATGCGGGTGGCCGACGAATTTAAAGACCTGGCGGATGACGTCCAATATCGCCCCTATCGCCCGGTTCCCCGAGGTCTGGTGAGCTTATCCGAGCTGGCCATTTTAGGCGTCATCAGTGCAGTCCTGCAACTGCTTCTAGCGCTCTGGTTGGCACCGCCATTATTCGGATTACTCGCGATCATCTGGGCCTATTTTGGCCTGATGTGCCGGGAATTCTTCGTGCGCCCATGGCTCAAAGCCCATCCCGTGGCCTATGTCCTGAGCCACATGGGGATTGTGCCGCTGATCGGCGGTTACGCGGTGGCCACCCAAACCTTTCCCCAGGCGGGGCTTCTGGTGCCTGGGGGGCTGATCCCTTTTCTGCTGACCTGTTTTTGCAATGGCTTGGTGATTGAACTGGGCCGCAAAATTCGGCTACCGGCGGGGGAAGAACCGGGCGTCGAAACCTACAGCGCCCTGTGGGGGTTGGCGGGGGCGGTGCGGCTGTGGCTGGGGGCCGTGGTGCTGACGGCGGCCTTTGCCCTGGGGGCGGCTTGGCCCATCAACGCCCTGGGCCTGGGGCTGCCCCTGTGGGCGGCCCTGCTGGGCTGGATGGGGGTCAAGGCTTGGCCCTTCCTGGGTCAACCGACCCTCGATCCCCTGCCGCCATTAGCCCCACTGCCCCAGGCAGAAACGGCGGTCGCGCCGAGGCAACGCACCCACGAGGTACTGGATACCCCAACGGCGGTTTGGACCTTGGGGATTTACCTCGGGCTGGGCTGGCTACCGGGGTGGCTGGGAGGCTGGTAAGCCCAGGCGCTTGGCGCTGGTTCAGGTCGGTTACTCGGGGCGGTCGCCATCGCGGGCATCGGGGGTCTCCTCCGGCGTCGCCTCCTCCGTTCGTTTGAGCAGGGTGTCCGTAGCGATGCAGTTCTCGTCGTTGTACAGCACTGTAACCACGGCCTGGTAGAGCGTCCCCGGTGCGAGGGGCGTTTCGGAGTTGGCCGCGAGATCCATGAGGCTCTGGGCCGCTGCCTGGTTGAGGAAGGGGTAGCCGGTGCTCTTCAGCACCGTGGTGGAGATGTTCAGGGTGTTGGCGTCTTCCCCCGGCAACAGCACAAACCCTAGGACGCCATCACCCGGTTCTGGGCGCAGACACACCCGCAGGTCGTAGGGCACTTCCACCGCGAAGGTAGCCTCGGCGATGGCCGGAGGTTCACCCAGTTTATCGGTTACGTTGCTGCGCCAAGCGGACAGCGCGGTTTCAACCTCGGCGGCGGTGGTGAGGGCTGGACTGTATTCCACCCGCGCCATCAGATCCCGGCTGGCCTGGGAGGGGCTGGGGTCAGAGGGCTCGGGACGGACGCTAAGGGCAGTGGAGTTCTCGGGGCTAGGGGCGGCTTCGTCGTCCCTTGGGCGCAGGTTCTCGGCCTGGGCATCCTGGGGGCGTTCTCCGGCTGCACCGTTGGGGGCCGACGCCGGGGCATTCTCCTCCTCGGGGCGCGTTTCCGCATCCCTGGGAATCGGGAGATTGGGCCGATTCGCTGGCCCATTGGGAATCACGATGGGATGATTGCGGCCCAGGCGCGAGGGGAACGGGCTAATGGTCAAGGGTGCGCCCAGGGGAGCGTTGGGGATGCGGGGCAATGCGCTCAAACCACTGGGCAAGGGGGGCATGGCCACCGAACGAGACCCGGACGGGAATAAATCCGTTAAGCGGCTGCTCGATGGAAAATCGCCTTCGGGGAATTCTCCCGGCAGCGCATCCCCCGGCAGGAAGGAATAGGCGGGGCTGTTGAAATCAGGCAATCGGCTTTGCTCCTCCGCCGTTAGCTCGATGATGGGCACCCGGCGCTCGGCTTCCGGCCCGCCCTGGGTGCCCATCGCCATGCTCTGTAAGTTGGCAAAGGATGGCCCCACGGTAAACAGCGCCCCATGGAACCCCACGGACACCATCGCCGCCACCCACTGGGGTTGGCGCAGAACGGCGGGCAGCCCTTTGAGCATGGCTGGGTCAGGTTTGAGCGCTGCGAGGTTGATGGGTAGCCCTTTCAACGGTTTCATCGTGCGGTTTGATCCCTCACCCGTGGGGTGAATGCAGTGTGTATGCGGCGGACGATCCCCATCCAGGGACGGGGCTCCGGCCTTCTGACCTAGACTAGCGAATCCTGTCCCCCTTTGGGGTGAGGGTTAGCCAAATTCCCCGCGCCCCATACCCAACCCGGCCAACCCAGCGGGGATAGGCCCGCCTCACCGGGCTGAATGGGGGGGCTCCGTCTGGGGAGGGGGATGAACCAAGGGCCAAGCCTTGCCGACCCGAATCACCATCAGGGAAAAGTAGGGCAACTCCAGGGCGGGATGGTTTTCGAGATCTCGGTAGATCACCTGATCGGGCTGGCTGGCGCGTACCACCACATAGCTGGTAGACAACAAATACCGCCGCTGGAGCACCGCCCACACCGAGGTATAGACCGATCTGACCTTCATCAGCACCACCACATCGGCCCAGTCTAGGGTGTGTTCGAGGTCTTCGACGCCGTAAAAGGCGGGCAGGACAGCCAGCTTTTCCGCCTGCACCGTGAGGGGAATGTCCAGGGCACTGACGGCGGCCATGGGGGAACAGACCCCCGGAATCCGGTGGATGGTGACGTCGGGATGGGCGAGACTGAGGGCATCGGCCAGGTAGGTGAAGGTGCCGTAGAAGCTGATATCGCCCTCGCAGGCAAAGACGACATCCTGCCCGGTTTTCAGCACCGCCCACACCTGTGCCGCCGCCCGTCGCCAAGCCGCCTGGAGTTGATCGTCCGCCACCACAAAGGGGAAGTCGAGGGGAAGCTGGATCTGGTGGGCTTGCAGGTGGGGGGCCACAATTTGCTGGGCCACGCCCATCTGACCCGGTCGCCCCTGGGGAAAGGCCACCACCGGAGCCGCCTGCAACGCCTTCAGGGCTTTGAGGGTCATCAGGTCGGGATCGCCGGGGCCAAGGCCAAGGCCGATGAGGGTTCCAGGTTTGGGATCAAGGGGTGGGGAAACAAGACCCATCGGCCTAGGATGCCGCCACGGGGGAAGGCTCCACGGCGCTGGCCAACTGCCGCAGCATGGTAGCCGTGGTGTCAAAGTCTACGCAGGCATCGGTGATGCTCTGGCCGTAGGTGAGTTCCCGCAGGTTATCGGGGATGGGCTGGTTGCCCGCCTTCAGGTGGCTTTCAATCATCACCCCGAGAATGTGGCGAGACCCACCCCGCATTTGGTTGGCCACGTCTTCAAGGACGGCGACTTGGCGGGTGTGGTCTTTGTTGGCGTTGGCGTGGCTGCAATCGATCATCATGCGGGGGTTGAGCTTGAGCTTGGCCATTTCTTCGGCGGCTTTTTCCACATATTCTTGGGCAAAGTTGGGGCCACCCTTGCCCCCCCGCAGCACCAGGTGGCAGTCGGGGTTGCCCGTGGTGGTGACAATGCTGGCCAACCCGTGGTGATTAATCCCGAGGAAGTGGTGGGGCTGGCTAGCGGCCACCATGGCGTTGACGGCGGCTTGTAAACTGCCATCGGTGCTGTTTTTGAAGCCGATGGGCATGGACAAGCCGGAGGCCATTTCCCGGTGGGTTTGACTTTCGGTGGTGCGAGCGCCAATGGCCGTCCAGGCAATCACGTCGGCGATGTACTGGGGCGTCACCGGATCCAGCAGTTCCGTGGCGGCGGGCAAGCCCAGGTGGGCCAAATCCAGCAGCAACTTGCGGGCGAGGCGTAGCCCGGTGTTGATGTCGTAGCTGCCGTCGAGGTGGGGGTCGTTAATCAAACCCTTCCAACCGATGTTGGTGCGGGGTTTTTCAAAGTAAACCCGCATGATGATTTCTAACTGGCCCGACAACTCGTGACGCAGGTTCACCAGCTTTTGGCCGTATTCGTAGGCGGCATCCACATCATGGACAGAACAGGGGCCAACGATCACCAACAGGCGACGGTCTTCGTTGTAGAGAATGTGGCGAATCCGATCCCTGGCCTCAGACACCAGGGCCGCCGCCTCGTTGGTCATGGGTAGCTCGTGGTGCAGCAGGGCAGGGCTCACCAGGGGACGGGTCTCAACAACATGGAGATCTTGGGTTTGCTGCATAGCCATAGCCTAGGGAACGTGCAACGGGAAACAAATTGAGCCTAACGCACCCCATTTACTGAAAACGTCGGGCTGATTGAAAGGTTTTTAAATAGTAACCTACGCCACCGGGTCACTTGGGCGAATCGCAAAGCCCCCGTCGAGGGCTTTGCGATGGCAGGGGAACAGGGGCATGATCTACGGAGCCAATGACACCAAGGATGAGGCGGTCGCGCCCTCCGGCTGGCCCAGGGCGGGGAGCATTTCCACGGCGGTGTTGTTGAACAGCACCATGGTGGTGGAGGGGTTTTCCTCGAAGCCGATGCGCTGGTAGAAGCCCTGCTGGCGAGTGGTCATCAAATACACCCGCTCCACCCGGCTCATGTGGGGATGGCTGAGCAGGGTTTCCACCATTTTTCGGCCCAGGCCGCCGCCCTGGTAGGCTGGGTCGATCACCACATCCCAGATGGTGGCCCGAAACACGCCGTCGGAGGTGGCCCGCGCAAAGCCCATCAGCACCTCGCCATCCCAGGCCGTGACCACCGGAAAGCTGTGGGCGATGGCGGTGGCCATGTCGGCCTCGGTGCGATCCTGTGCCCAAAAGGCCGCTGTCCGAAATAGGCGGATCACCTGGGCCAAGTCGGCCTCAGAGAACTGGTCGGCATACTTGAACTGAATGGTGCTGCAATCCATCAGAAACCTGCTGTTCCCAGGACGGGCTATGGTGGGTAAACGAAAGACTATAGATGGACAACGCACTGCCGAAGGGCCATTTCCTCAAGACAAGCCAGGGGGAAGGGAAGGTCGGCAGGGCAATCACAGAGGCGACGGGACGAAAGCTGAGAAACGTAAACTTTCTCTAGTCAGAATAAACAGATTTTCTGAATAGTGGTATACCGAAACGGAAATTTCCTTGGCATTGTCAAGCTTTCCTAACGATTGACAGTAATTCCCGTTGGGGGCCGCCTCCGTGTTCCAGACTTGCCCCCGGGAAGGCTGTCCTTCGACAATAGCGGTGCCTTGTTCTCCGCCTCGGGTATCCAATGAGCCAACCACTCGCCGAAGCCCGCCGCCACGGCCTAGAGGAGCATGGCACCCTCAGGCAGATCCGCCAAAATGCGCCCCACCCGATGCTGGTAGTCGGCTGCCGTGAGGGCTGGGGTGCTGCTGTCCACGGCAACGTCTTGCCCCAGTTCCACCCAAGATCGACAG
The DNA here is from genome assembly GCA_023264315.1 of Nodosilinea sp. BSH.14. Lineage (GTDB taxonomy): Bacteria > Cyanobacteriota > Cyanobacteriia > Phormidesmidales > Phormidesmidaceae > Nodosilinea. The sequence continues at coordinate 3,120 of JALQST010000029.1, read as the reverse complement.
CCCCGATAGCCGCTGTGCCACGGCAGGGAAACGGGATCAGACAACCGATAGGCCCGCAGCAGCAGCCCATAGAGCGGGCGATCCGACTGCCACTGGAGGCGCTCCTGGACAAACTGGCTCGTCCAAATCAGGTCGGGCACCAAGTCCAGCGCCGCCGCCGTGGAGGGCAGGGTGAACCCGTGGGTGATTTCAGCCCAGCCTGAAAAGGTAACGGCGGCGGGCTTGTCCTCCGTTGGTGCGGGGTGTACGAGGGCTTGGAACTCCGGCTTAATCAGTCCCGGCTTTTGGTGCTCGAAGGTGGGCAACAGCAACCCCTGGCGCGTCACCACCGAAAACTGCCCCTGCTGTTCTCGAATACCGCCCTTCCGCAGCAGCAGGATGGTTTGCCCCTGCAATAGGGCCGTCACCGCTGCATCCCACTCCTTCAGCGCCCAAGTCACCATGGGGTAGTCCTCTCTTTGGGGTCAACCAACACAACGCTAGCCCATGGTAAGCCAAGCCGCTACCGATCCAACGAATCATACTGTTCCCCCACCCAGGGCAGGGCCGCGAGGTCTTCAAAGGTGACTTGGCGTTCCTTGTCGAGGGCTTCGATGCGGCGTTTTTCGGCGTAGATTTGGCTTTGGTAGTAAGCGAATTGTTCTGACTCGGCGGCGCAGTCGGTCTTTTCCCAGAGGGCCAAAAAGTGACGATAGCGCTTTTCACAGAGGTTTTTCTCCATGCAGGCGGCGGCGGCGCGGATGATCAGCGGGGCACGAATCACGTCGCGCTTGGTCTTTTCGCCCAGATTGAGCAGGCCTTGCAGGTGGGGGTTGGTGACTCCGGCATCGGCAAACTGGTTGCGAAGCAGGCCGACCAGGTCAGCAGTGGAGGAGTCTGGGGCGTCGGGGCTGGGGGGCAGCAATCGCTGCATTTGCCGCCACAGGGCACGATGGTGGGAGTAGCTGAATTGCAGGTCGCGATCTTCCAAGACTTGGCGGATTTCGTCGCGGCTGGTGGGGTGGTGCAGAAAGACCCGCAGCAAGGCGGCTTCGGCCTGTTCTAGGGAACTGCCGCTGGGGGTGGCGCTGGGCAGGGTGCGGCGGGGCGGGGCATCGCTGGAGGTGGCGCGGCGTTGGCGGCGCACTTGGGTAATCAGGTTTTCCGCCAGCAGGGGCACCAGGCGACTGTCGCCATTGCTGAAAATTTCGGCGCAGTAGCGGACGTAGTGGGTGCGGGTGTCGGCGTTGGCGATGTCGCTCAGCAGTTTGACCACGGCTTGGGTGGTTTGCTGAAACTGGTCGGCTTGGCGCAGGTCTTTGCCTTGGATCAGGTTGTGGATTTGCCAGTCGATCCACAGGGGCGCATGGTTGACCAAATCGCGGTAGTCGGCGGGGCTGTGGTGGCGCAAAAATTCGTCGGGGTCTTTGCCATCGGGGATGTTCAGCACCCGCAGTTGCACGTCGCCGCGATAGGCCATTTCTTCCACTTCGCCAATGGCCCGCTGGGCGGCTTTCACCCCGGCGGCGTCGGCGTCAAAGTTCAGCAACACCTGCTTAGATTCCGTGTAGCGCAAGACCTGGCGCACCTGGGCGGCGTTGATGGCGGTGCCCAGGGCGGCCACGGCGTTTTCGATACCCGCCGCGTGGAGGGCAATTACGTCAAAATAGCCCTCCACCACGATGGCGCGATCCTGTTTGGCCATGGCGGCACGGGCTAAATCCAGGCCATACAGGGTTTTGCCCTTGTCGAACAGTTCCGTATCCGGCGAGTTGAGGTATTTGGGCTTTTCGTCTCCCAGGGAACGCCCGCCAAAACCAATCACCCGGCTCTGGGCATCGCGGATGGGGATCATCAGCCGTTCTCGGAAGCGGTCGTAGTAGCCTTCACCCTTTTTGCGCGGCACAATTAGGCCCGCCTTTTCTACGAGGTCAACGGGGTAGTTTTTTTGCTCAACTAAATAGTCGTAAAGGGTCTGCCAACCTCCGGGCGCAAAGCCTAATTGAAACTTCTGAATCGTGGCGTCCTGCAATTCCCGTTTTTCCCGCAGATAGGCGAGGGCTGCGGCTCCATCGCTTTGGTGCAGGGCGTATTCATAGAACCGAGCAGTGAGGGCGAGAATTTCGTAGAGCTGTTCCCGCAGGGTGAGCTGGCGCTGAAGTTCCTGGCGTTTGGCAGGTTCCAAGGTGGTGACGGGCACCTGGTAGCGCTGGGCTAAATCCAGCACCACATCGGCAAAGGATCGCTTATTCAGCTCCATCAAAAACTTGAAAGCATTGCCCCCCGCCCCGCAAGAAAAGCAATAGTAAAACTGCTTGCCGGGACTGACGCTAAAACTGGGGGATTTGTCTTCATGGAAAGGGCACAGGCCGACAAAATCCTTGCCCTGCTTTTTCAGCACCACATGCTGAGACACCACATCCACAATATCGACGCGATCCCGTACCGCTTCGATGGTGTCGGGGTGGAGGCGAGGGGTGTCCATGGCAAAATCGGGTTAGTGCAAAAGGGTCTAGACGCCAACGCCAGCAGTGCCCCTAGTGTAGCCCGTTTTCTGGGAGCCGTTGCCCGCTGGGGATGCGCCCGGGATAGCGCTAAACTCAGGCAAGTAAAGACCGTGGATTCGGTGTTTGAGGGCGGAAGAGAGCCATGGCCGTAGGAACCCATATGACCTGTACCCACGAGTTGGCGACCGGAGCCGTGCCTCCCAAAGCCAGCCCCGCCATTGAAGTGCCCCTCAGCCTTGCGCCGATGATGGATCGCACGGATCGGCACTATCGCTATGTCATGCGGCAGATCAGCCGTCGCACGCTGCTGTATACGGAAATGGTGACGGCCCAGGCGATTCGCTACGGCAACCGGGATCATCTGCTGGGGTTTACGGCGGATGAGCGGCCTCTGGTCTTGCAGGTGGGGGGCGATGATCCGGCCCTGCTGGTGGAGGCCACGCGGGCGGCGGCAGAGTTTGGCTATGACGCCATTAACCTGAATGTGGGCTGCCCCAGCGACCGGGTGCAAAGCGGCAACTTTGGAGCCTGTTTGATGACCCAGCCCCAGCGGGTGGCCGAGGCGGTGGCGGCGATGATGGCCGCGAGTCCACTGCCGGTCAGCGTCAAGCACCGCATTGGGGTAGACGATCTA
>JALQST010000299.1 GCA_023264315.1 Nodosilinea sp. BSH.14 | reverse complement strand
AGCAAAATCGCCGCCGCATCCCTGGGGTAGCAGTTCGTCGCCACCACGTCCTCCACGGCGTTGAGGCTGAAGTTGTCCATCATTTCCATCCCGGCTGGGATAATTCCGGCGCTGGTGATGGCCGACACCGCTTCCCCGGCGGCTTCCACGGAGGTGAAATCCGCCAAGAGAACCTGGATGGATTCCGGGGCTTTGAGAATTCGTAGGGTAATTTCGGTGGCGATGCCCAGGGTGCCCTCGGAACCGACAAATACCCCGGTCAGGTCATACCCCGGCGTTTCGGCCACCGGGCCACCGATGTCCACAATGTCGCCGCTGGGGGTGACGATTTTTAGTCCGAGAACATGGTTGGTGGTGACGCCATACTTGAGGCAGTGGACGCCGCCGGAATTCTCCGCCACGTTGCCCCCCACCGAGCACACCGATTGGCTGGAGGGATCCGGCGCGTAGTAAAACCCGGCCCCGCTCACCGCCTGAGTGACCCAGTTGTTGATCACTCCGGGCTGCACCACCACCCGCTGATTGTCCAGGTCGATGTTCAAAATATTGCGCATGGTGGCCATGACGATGAGGACGGAATCCTCGATGGGCAGCGCTCCCCCGGATAGTCCGGTTCCGGCCCCCCGCGCCACAAAGGGCACCTGAAACTGGTTGCAAATTTTCACCGCCGCCGCCACTTCCGCCGTGGAATTGGGCAGCACCACCACCGCCGGACGCTGGCGATAGCTGGTGAGGCCATCGCATTCGTAGACCAACAGTTCCTCCTTGCGGCGCACCACTTTATCTGGGCCAAGGGCCGCCGTAAAGGCATCCAGAATTTCAGGCCAGGGGTAGGTACGGGGAGGGGCAGCGAGGGTCATAGGAGCATGGTGGGTGAACTCCCCCTGATCCTAGCAAGCCTGGTTCCCATTCCACCGACGGAGGTCAAATAAGTATTTATGCCTGCTGTTTTCTCGGAGTTAGAACCATAGTTGATTAGCCCTTGCTCCAAGCGGAGACAACTAGATGGATTAACACCTTCACGAGTCCCTTATCCAGCCCTTGAAAAAGCAAGAAACTATGAGTATTTATGCTGATTTACGTTTCCTGAGAGCACTACGTCGCAAAAATTATAGAACGTCAATGAATCTTTCGTTGATGACAAAATTTTTGACCCAATCAAGACTTTGTCACGGTTTCAGGGTCTTTGGGGGCCTTGCCAACCTTCCCCTTCGCTATATTTCGCCCCATCTCGATATATTCCATTAAATTACTTAATAAAAATCCCATGAAGGAGATGATAGAATTTTCCTAATTAAGCCATAAGCTTTTCTTCATGATTGCTAGTCGTTGTTTCTGGAGCCTGTGACCATGTCTGACAACTCTGTTGGTATTAAGCCCGAAACCCGCAACCATAAAGGCTTCTTTGTGCAAGACGGGGATTACAATCTCGTGAGCATTGATGCCTCCGGTTGGGCCTTAATTTGTGTAGACGATGCCGTTTGCCACTACGTCGATCCGGATAATCTCTTAATTCCCCAAGAACAAGATTAGTCTGCCCCAAGTTTCCTGATCTAGGTCGGCCAGACCTGAACGCTCTAAGAATAAATACCTACTTTCTAGAGAATCTGTCCCGCCGATTGTGATCCAACGTTCTTACGCGTTATCAACAAAGTCTTCGGGTGATATCCCCAGAGATGATCGACTTTTGAAAAAGCTGTACATGATCATTGGCTGATTCTTGGGTGAATCAGCCAATTTTTTGCAGACGGGGCAACGATTTTCCGCCGAGAAATCGGGTCGCCCTACTTGCGACCGGGCCAGCGAGTGCCCATTTCGGTGGCGGCAGACCACAGCAGATACAGCACCAAAAGCGCAATTCCCCCCAGGAAGGGTAAGAGATCCTCAGGCATAGACTAGACCTTGGACAGACGTTTGCCGATACACTAGGAACACCCTAAACGCATCGATACTATTTTGACCGATTCGCCATGAAGGACACGATTTCGCGTATCATTAGCTGGATTTTAGTGGTCGATTTGGGCCTCGTCCTCCTCGCCTTTGCCTGGTTTATGGCGGCGGTGGTGGGGCGCAGCATGAACCTCGATTTAGGCCTTGATCGCTGGTATTCCCTCTGGAATCCGCTGATCTTGCCCGCCATCAGCGTCCTCATGGCCGGGGCCATCGCCAGCGGAGTGATTGGGTGGATCGGTCGGAAATTTGGTTCCGACCCCACCCCCTAGGCCCATCTTGCTGAACGCCCATGCTGGCACGTCCACCGGGCAAGGGTTAGCCGTGGTGCGGGTCTTGGTGTGGAATCAGCGAATGGGGTTTTTCGAGGCCGTGTTTTTCCATCAGGGCTTGATCGCCCATCACCCCCTTGGGGCAGCCATCGGCGATGATGCGGCCTTCGTCGATCAGCAGAACGCGGTCGCAGACTTCGAGGACAAATTCCAGATCGTGGGAGGAGATCAGCAGGGTTTCGGTGGAGTTTTTGAGGAAGCGAATCAGGCGGCGGCGGGTGCGCAGATCGAGGCTGGCGGTGGGTTCGTCGCAGAGAAGAATTTTGGGGGTCATGGCCAGCAATCCGGCGACAGCGACCATTTGTTTTTCGCCGCCAGAGAGGTGGTGGGGCAGGCGGGACAGCAGGGGCGTGATGCCCGTCATTTCGGCGGCCTGGGAGACGCGGGCTTCGACTTCAGCAGGGTCTAGGCCCATGTTCTGGGGGCCAAAGGCGATGTCGTCGCGCACCGAGGCCGAGAAGAGCTGGTCGTCGGGATCTTGGAACAGCAGCCCCACCTCTGGCCGAAATTGTCCCGGCTTCAGCGGTTCTTCAAACAGGGCAATCGCCCCTGCCGTAGGCGTCAACACCCCGCAGAGCAGCATAAATAGAGTGGTTTTGCCGCAGCCATTGTGGCCAATAATGCCCAGTCGTTCCCCTTCGTGGACGGTGAGATCAAGGCCGCACAGCACATCGGGCTGGTCGGGGTAGGAAAAGGAAAGCCCTTGGGTAGCAATGGCCACGGGCCGCTGGCCAGGAGCAATCATGTGGTTGAGGCTGGTGGAAACGGAATCCATCATCGACGCAACAGTCCTTCTGCAATCACAATACCCGCCGCCGCCAGCAGCACGGCCCCCGTCAGCAGCCAGCTTAGGGTGGGGTCTGGGGTGGAGGCTCCGGGCGTTACTTTTGGGGCCACGCCGTAGCCATAGCCCCGCAGTCTCATGGCTTTGTAGACCCGCTCCGACTGTTCGTAGCTGCGAATCAGCAAATTGCCCGCCAGCATGGCCCGCTGCTGCATGGCCTGCCCGTTGATGCGAAACCAGCGCTGCCGTGCCTGCCCAAAGCCCCGTAGCCGCATGGCCTGTTGCATGGTGGCGAGGGTATCGGCAATTTCGTAGAGGTAGCGGTAGGCGAGGAGGGTCATATCCGCCAAGATGACGGGCAACCCTAGGCGGCGCATGGTGTTCAGAATCGTCAAAAACGGCGTGGTGCCCAGCAAAATGAAGCCGAGGGTCAAGATCGACAGGAATCGCCCCAAAATCAAGCCTGTGGCCTGTAAACCCTCCTGGCGTAGGCTGAACCAGCCCCACTGGGCCAGCACCGTTTCGCCGACCGTCAGCGGCAACAGCACCACCACGGCGAGGATGAACAGGCCGGGATAGCTCAGCCGTTGCCGCAAAAACGAAAAGGGTAAGCCTGAGAGGCCGTAGAGCAGCAGGGCCAAGCCCAGCATCCAGGGCACGAGGGGCAACTGGCGCACCGTGGCAAAGGCAAACATCAGCGCCAGCAAACTCACCAACTTTAGCCGGGGTGCCCAGCGGTGAATTACCGATTCGCGGTGGATGTAGGTTTCAGAACGCAAGGCTCCCATTTTGGCTTAGCCCTCCAGCAATTCGGGCTTGACCCGCTGCAAAAACAGCACCAGCATGGCCGTGAACATGCCTTCCACCATCATCAACGGGATGTGAGCGATGGAGAGGGTGAGAATCGCGGCCCGCTCGGTGTTGGCGTTGA
>JALQST010000298.1 GCA_023264315.1 Nodosilinea sp. BSH.14 | reverse complement strand
GCAGGTGCTATGAAGCAGAAACCTAGATCGCGAGGTTTAGGCATCACCGTGGGTTTACCCCGGTGAGGATGTCAAGGCCACTACCACGGCCTACGAGCCCTGTGGAAGCGGATCGATCCCACTGCCGACATCAGGTCTATTTTGTGGGCGATTTAATTGACCGAGGGCCGCGTAGTGCTGAAGTGGTGGAGTTTGTGCGACACCACGCCATCGGCTGTGTGCGGGGCAACTACGAACAGTTGCTCATCGATGCCATGGGCAGCGACGACGAGGTCAATGTGTTTTCTGCCCAGTATCGGGTACGCCCCTACGCGGAGGCCGTGACGCCCCTCGCCCCCTCCCTCGTGCGTCCCCGATCCCAGGGGATGCCCAGTCGGCTCTCACGGCTGTCCCATTAGAGCTTTCCCTGGTGCAGTGCCAGAAGCCTCGGGGATCGGCGAGGCGATCTGGTCGGGACAGGTGATCTGAGCTTGGGACAAGCAACTTGGCCCCTACTGGAGCGGGAGAGTGGAGGTGGGGCTGTCGCTGTCAAAGGGATCGGTTGGGCCAGTCCAGTCAAACTGGCTGAGCCGGAAGCCAAGGAATCCGGTTTCGCGGGTGGGGCTATAGTGGGCGACCAGGCCGTAGGTGCGCCGCCGATATTCCAAGCTAACGCTAGTGTCGATTTCCCTACCTGTATTCAGGTTAAAGGCGGTTTGAACCCCGAGAAGAACGGGGCCATAGATTTGCTGCACAACCCCCCCCGAGATCACGCTGCGATCCACTTGGCGGTCAAAGAGAAAGGGCGAGTCATCCCCGCCAATGAAGCCCCGGAAAAGGCCGAGATTGAATTGGGTGTAGTCCAAATAGTTGCGGGAGAGGTGCCCGACTTGCCCCGATAACTGAATTCGGGCATCGAGGGATTCTTGGAGGTTGCTGCTGCTGTAGTAGGTGGCGACGCCCCGCAGCCCGGTGGAGATGGAGAGGGAGGGGACGAGGGGGCGTGGGGAAAAGCGCAGTCCTTCGGTGGCGGTGCTGGGTTTGGCTTCGCCTTGCCATAATAGAAAGCGGTGGCTGAGATCGACAGCCCCCTGGGCGCGAAATAGGCTCGTCAGCCCTTCCACGGTGCCCGGTTCCAGTAAGTCTGGGCGATCCGTGTTGGCCGTGACGTACTGCCCCGAGACCTGATAGCCCAGATTCAGCCCCGACGTGCCTAGGGGAATGACCGGAGATTCTAGCAGCAGCCCCGCACTGGCCTGCACATCTTGAAAGCCTAGGGTGCCGTTGAAGAGCCGATCTCGGTAGGTATATTCCACCCCGAGCCGATGGGTGCCCACCAGGCGCTGGACTCGCAATTTAGCCCGGACTCGATCCGCGAAGTTGTTCAGATCTAACCCCGGCAGGCTCACGACGCCTAGGGTGGTGGTGCGTGGCCCCAGGTTGCCCCTGGCCCGTGCTACCAGGCCCACGTTGGCCGGGTCAAACAGGCCACCGCCCGATGATCCTAGCCAGCGGGATAGATAGAACTGGGGAGCCACGGCTATCTGAAAGGTTCCCACTTCTATGACGGGAAACTCCCGATCAATAAAGAACCCATCTCGGTCGCGGCTGTCGTAGCCCAGGTTGACCAAGAGGGGATTCAAAAAATCAGCGGGCAATTGGCCATTCTGAAACTGGTAGCAGGGCTGCACGAGGGGTAGGCTCAGCCCGTGGTCAAACACGAGTCGGGGATTTTCAATGCACAGCTCGTCCTCGGTTTCGGATTTGGGGACGAAGCTCACCCGATTGCCGCGTAGCTCCAGTTCTGGGGGTGAAAAGGGATCATTGGTGAGGCGCAGGTTTTCGCCGTACCAGCCCGTGGCATCGAAGGAAAGCTGATCGGCTTCAAAGCGCAGCCGTCCTGCCCTTGAGCGCTCGGCCCCAAACATGGCGGCGGCGGCATTGAGGGAGAAGGAAACCCCGCCCGGACTGGTCACTTGGGAAATCGACCCCTGCCCCAGGAGCCGATAGTTGAAGGGATCGATGGCGTCCGTGGCCGAATCGTTGGGGAACGTGGTTGAAAAATCCTCGGCCAGGGTGGAAATTTGCAAGGAACCTCGCGCCTGGGTTAAATTTCCCGTCCCTTGCAGCAGGTTGTAGGTGGCGGTATCTCCCTCAACCACTTGCTGATTACGGTTGAGAAAGACCTCCCCCTCTGCCCGTAGGTAGCGATTATTAAGATTGACCCAAATTTGTTCCGCTGCAATTTGATCTCGGCCAAACTGCACCAGCACATCCCCGGTGGCTGTAACCACCTGTCGCTGCACATCCATGGCTTGGCGATCCGCCAAAATCCGGATCCAGGATCCATCCTCTGGCAAGGTCTGATACTCCACGGCTTCCCCGGAGGGGCTGGGAGTATCATAGTCTGCTGTATCGCTTGCTACCGTTGCCTCATTGAGCTGTTCCCAGCTATCTGGAACAACGAGGCGTTCAGACGATCTGGTCTCAAGCTGAACAATCTCGGCTTGGCTAGTCTCGGATGGCGGCCCCTCCAGTTGAATGGCCTCCATAGGAAGGCTTTCCGGCTGAGTCTTCTCAACGCCACTGGCCAAACCCGCCGGGGACGGGACGGATCGATCCACCCACTCCGTTGAGACCACAGCCGGAGGAGCTATCGCCTGGGGCTCGCCCATGGAGGGCAGATCCAATGCAATTAGGGGTAGGGGCATGGGCTAGAAAACCACCGCAAAAACAAAGCCCGACAAGCGGGCTCAGAACCGTGAGATGCTCAGACCGGGCAGAAGTTCCTTCATCTCAGGGATGTCAATCTAAGGCGACGGACTAACGGGATGCAGCAACCAACACCCCATTAGCCCCGGCCTCGGTGACGTCGCTTGAGTTACTCGAGATCTTGACGACCAGGGTTGCGGGAGGGGTCGCCGCTGAGGAAGCCAAACACAAACAGCGCCACAAAGAAGGTGACGACCAGGTAAACCACAATTTTTAGCGTCAGCATGATTTTAAGTCTCCAAACAGCAAGCTAGAGCCATTGCCCCCAGGCATTACCTGAAATGGGCCTCTCAACCGTTCTGCACCAACCCTGGGCTGCACACAGAACTTAACTTGGGTCTATCATACGCCAAATGTTCGCCTGCCCAAAGCACCGCCAAAAACTGGACAACACGCCCTAGGCTTGTCCCCACAGCCATTGCCAAGCCTGGTGTAGCCAGGTTTCAGCACGGTGCAGCAGGGCATCCAACCAGCGTAATACGGTGACAAGGGGATGATCGACATAGTGGACTAAGGCCACCGGGACATCAATGGCGTCATGGCCCGGTAAGCCTTTGAGGTCAACGGATCCACCCACGACGTTCCCGCGATCTCCCCTAGGGGCCGTGTCCGCTGCCGCCCAAACGGTGGAGGGATCAACGGCCGTGGAGGTAGCCCCGCTAGCTTTGGCCAGGGGGCCATCCTCGGGAACGTAGGCCGTAACGGCGCGGCTTTGCGGGAATTGTACTGCGACGGCGGAAACCCCAGCCAAGACCAATTCCCCAGACCCCGTCGGCGGATTGCCCCTATCCGCCCATGGAGCCCAGGCCAAGACCCCGCAGGGTTGGGGGAAAGGGTCTCTAGGGGCGAACCTGGCAGGTAAATGGAGCTGAGCCTCACCAAATAAATTCGTCACCTGGGCGATGGGGCTGACCTGCATCCAGGCGAGGGCTTGGTTAAACCAGCGCACCGGAAGCCACTGATTTTCCTTGGCCTGGGACAGGGGCAAACCGGGGGATTGGAGTTGTCGTTGGTGCCACTGCCGCTGATACCAGCCCGCATATTCCGCCATCAGTAGGGTAATGGCCCGCTGAAGTTGCTCTCGCTGAAGGTCGGTGAGGCCGCTGAAAATGACATTATTCGGGGTGACGAGTACCAGATGACGGGTGGCCAAATCCGAGGCCACGCCGCACACCGGAGTTTGCAACGGCACCATCTGCCCCTGGCCGTTGACCATCACGCTCGCGGCACGGGACTGGCGCAGCAGTTCCCGGTGACCATCCCCT
>JALQST010000297.1 GCA_023264315.1 Nodosilinea sp. BSH.14 | reverse complement strand
TCAGGATCCAGCAGGGGCGGACGGGTGCCATGGGCAGGAATGGGCAGGGGCCGATACTCGGGGGCCACGGGGGGTGGCGCTGGAGGATCGGGGGGCGGGGCGGGTTCAGGCAAGGCCGGAGGCTCAAAGCTCAAGATGAAATCCTTACTATCGCGCTCTGGGGCTGAGATGGGCTCGGGAAGATCGCACAGGGGGAGGGTTGATCCGCCTAGATCAGCGAGCCACCGATGACGAGTCCGGCCAGGGCCAACCCCACCCTCAGCATCAGGTGGACATCCGGACCACCTGTCCGGTGGCATCTAGGCTGGCCCAGGTGGTCATGGCCTGGTCTAGGTTGAGGGCCTCGACCCCGACGGCCAGCCCAGCGGGCGTCTGGTCGATAAACTGCTGCTGCACCCGCTGTATATCAGCGATTACCTGCTGCTGGGCGAGGGAGAGGTCATTGATGCGTTGGACTAGGGTGGCCATGCGCCGTCGGTGGGCCGCTGGGTTGCTTCGGCGACGGGCGGCGGGCCGGAGAGAGCGCCCGGAAGCAACGCCGGGGTCGGGCATCCCCCCGACTGGCGGGACCGACGTTGTAGCCTATCTACCGTTTCTGCGGCCTGCACAGCAGTACTGTGAACGCTAATTCCCTGGGGGGAGGCCCAGTCGATGGGGACCTCAGCCCTGGGCTGGCTTTCCATTGTGCTCTGTTGACGACGGAGCTTGATTTCAAGGGCCTGTAAGGCTTGGGCATCCATGGCAAATTGCAAAACAAGGGACGTAAATACAAATGCACTATATTTTCCTAGAATCGTAACCCTAGGTAAGACAAGATAATTGAACTTGCCGAACGCAGGCGGGGTAAATCGGGTCTAAATACAGTCAGGGCTAACTATCGTCGGGTCTCAATCACGCCGGTCGTCCGCTAGACCACGGCAGAGGCAGGGCCATCAGCGCCATCTGGGTGGCTCTCCGCGACGACGTGGGTCGTTCCTACCAACTACGAGTGGATTCCAACCATGGTTAAAGCACCGTTCCCCAAATCCTGGCGTCAGAACATCCTCCTGCCGCCCGAGCCTTCCTGGCCCGATCCCTGGCTAGCGGACACCCCCGCCGAGGTGCCACGCCAAAAATCCTGGCTTTACCATGCCGTCTTGGCTTGTTTCCTGGGGGGGCAAGTCTTGGTGCGGATTTTGCAAGGCCGCGTGAATCGCCAAAGCACCCTGACGCAAATGGCGCTGGTTGGCCCCGGCACCCTAATGCCCGTGCTGATGATCAACCTCTTTGCCGGCATGATTTTCACCATCCAAACCGCCCGCGAGCTAGACCGCTTTGGGGCTACCTTTGCCCTGGGCGGAGCCTTTGCCCTAGCCTTTTGCCGCGAGCTGGCCCCCTTGCTGACGGCGGCGGTGTTGGCGGGGCAGGTGGGCACGGCCTTTGCCGCCGAAATTGGCTGCATGAAGGTGACAGACCAAATTGACGCCCTCAAAATGCTGCACACCTGTCCCGTGAATTACCTCGTAGTTCCCCGGGTGGTGGCCTGCTGCATTATGCTGCCCGTCCTCACGGTGCTAGGCCTGGTCATCGGCATTTTGGCCGGTGCGGCCATCGCCTCCCAGCTTTACCAAGTCCCGGCTTCGCAGTTCCTAGAATCCGTGCGCACCCTGCTGATGCTGGAAGACCTGATGGCGGTGCTAGTAAAATCCGTCCTGTTTGGGGCAATGGTGGGCTTGGCGGGCTGCACCTGGGGGCTCACCACCACCTGTAGTCAATCCGTGGGCCGCGCCGCCACCGCTGCCGTTGTCACCACCTGGGTGGGTCTGTTTGTGGTGGATTTCTTCCTCTCCCTAGCCTTCTTCCACGGCACCGGCGTTACCCTGCACTAACCCATCAAACCCACAACAAAGACTTTACAATGGGGGCTCAATGCCCGCGCTGGCTGGTTTTTCCATTTCCCCCCAGGAGTTGTTGCCATGGAAACCCGTTACCTGGGCTGTACGGATGTGGCCATCAGCCCAATTATCCTAGGCACCTGGCAGGCGGGTAAGCGAGGCTGGATCAACATCAATGACGAGACGGTCATCCGGGCGATGCAGGTGGCCCTGGACTCGGGCATCACCACCTTCGACACCGCCGAAATCTACGGAGATGGCTACTCGGAGGAACTGGTGGGCAAGGCCCTGACGGATCGGCGGGATCGCGTGGTGCTGGCCACCAAGGTATTGGCTAACCACCTGCGCTTTAGCCAGGTCTTGGAGGCCTGTGATCAATTCCTGCAGCGGCTGCAAACGGAGGTGATTGATCTCTAGCAAATCCACTGGCTCTCAGGATCCTTTGGCCGCGAAGTCGTGCCCATTGGCGAAACCATGACCGCCCTCAACCAGATCAAGGAACAGGGCAAAATCCGGGCCATCGGCGTGTCCAACGTCTCCCGAGAACAGCTTGAGGAAGCCGCCCAGTATGGCCGCATCGACAGCCTTCAGCCACCCTACTCCCTCTTTTGGCGCGGGGTCGAGAAAGAACAACAGCCCTACTGCATCGAGCACAACCTGACGGTGATGGCCTATTCATCCTTGGCCCAGGGGTTGCTGACAGGTAAATTTGATACCAGCCACCGCTTCCCTGAGGCCGACATCCGCAGCAAAAACAAGCTCTTTCACCCACCCCTCCTTAGTGGTGCAGAAAAGTCCTGAAAGAGTTGCTGTGCAAGGAATCTCAAATGAGCCAAGGTGGACTGACCCTGGACACCCGTATGCTGTGGGATCGCTTGTGCCGGGTTGAGGTGTGCTTGGTCTGGGGGGGACGCTCCTTGACCTTGGCTCAGGGGGTGCTGGAGCATGGCCGTGCGCCGGTGGGCTTTGAGCAAGATAAGCCCGTGCTGGAGCGTACCCAAATGTGGAGGCTCACCTGGCGACGGCCCATGTACCCGGTGCCCAAGCCCCCTGGGCGGTGTTGTCCAGTCAGCCCGTCTCGGTGCAAACGTTTGCCCTCTATGGACGGCGCTTTGGCGGCATCGAACCCCACTTCAAGGCTTACAAGTCGGCGGCCTTCGATGTCCTTGACTCGGGTTTACGCGAGGCTGACACGGTGTCTCGTCTTCCACAGTGATCTGGCCAAGGAGAAATCAAGGGTTTCAGCGCTTACTCAGAAAAGTGTCCGGACTATTGATCTTGTTTTCGTGCTGTAAGTCCTTGGAGATCCCGCTAAATCCCCCTTAAAAAGGGGGACTTTGATTCCCGTTCCCCCTTCTTAAGGGGGGCCAGGGGGGATCCACCCCAGGCATTAGACAGCAGCCCCTCTCCTGCGATGAGAGGGGAGCCGGATGGGTTAACCTACGAGTTCCTTCACCTTGGCCATGATGCCCGCGGGGTCGATGCCCTGGTGGGGATACTGTTCCCAGAGGCCGCCGCAGCCTTCTTCGTGGGTGCCCAGGTAGGCGAACTTGGGCGTGTAGCCGCGCTCCAGCAGCCAGGAACCAAAGCGGCTGCCCAGACCCGTTTTGCGGTTGAAGGCTTCGGTCACCAGTACGAAGGGAGTTGTGCCAATCTTGGCCATCATCGCTTCGTCCACGACGTTGAGGGTGGCTTTGTTGATTAGGCCCACGTCGATGCCTTCCTGCTTCAGGCGTTCCACCGCATCCAGGGCGCGGTAGACCGAGTCGCCAAAGGTGACGATGTAGCCAGCGGTGCCCTCGCGGATGACTTCATCCTTACCGGGGGTGAAGGTGTAGTCGCCGCCGAACATTTCGTTGCCGTCAGCATCGAGGATCATCGGCACCTTGGAGCGGGTGGAGAAGATGAAGCGCAGGCCGGGGTTGGGGAACACCGCTTTGACGCAGGCTTTCATCTGGTTGGGGTCGGCGGGGAAGTAGAGGCGGGTTTCGTAGCCGTCATCCAGGCCGTTGTCGGCAAAGAAGTTGTTGAGGCCGAAGTGACAGGTGTTGTCGGCCATGTCGTCACAGCCGGCGTGGCTGAAATGAGCCAGCACGTTGCTGCTGTTCAGGCGGGCCATCGTGATCTCGGAGACGACCATTTCCAGGAATGCCGAGAACGTCGCGAAGATTCCCTG
>JALQST010000296.1:3796-4088 GCA_023264315.1 Nodosilinea sp. BSH.14 | reverse complement strand
ACAAGCGCTTGGCCGACCGCCAAATGCAGATCACCCTCTCCGATGCCTTCCGTGACAAGCTGGCCCAATCGGGCTATGACCAGCGATACGGGGCTCGTCCCATGCGCCGCGCCATCGCCCGCCTGGTGGAAGACACCCTGGCTGAAGCCATCCTGGCCGGAACCCTGGAGGAAGGCGACAAGGTGCTGCTGGATGTGGATGCCGACGGCAATCCCCAGGTGAAACCCGCCCAACAGCCTGCTCTGGTTAGCTCCAACTCCTAGGTCAATCTAGGAACCTCACCCTAAATCCC
>JALQST010000296.1:0-3786 GCA_023264315.1 Nodosilinea sp. BSH.14 | reverse complement strand
AGAGGGGGCTGGGGGGTGAGGGCTTCCGGGGCATTAGGCTACTGAGCTTAAGCTGAACTGAGGCTCCTTAGGTGGGAGGGGGGGTGAGGTGGCCTTGTAGAAAGCGGACGAGGTCGGCGCAGGTGATCAGTTGGGTTTCATCAAAGGAATCGAGTAGGTCAACACCAAAGGTGTGGTAGAAGTCGTCGCAGAGGGTGAGGCCCCAATCAAACCAACACACCGCTGGGAAGTGGAGATCTTCCAACAGGCGATCTGTGGGATGAATGCGACCCACGCAGAGGCCGCTGTAGGCAGACAGACGATCATAGAGGAATTCGACCAATGCTTTTGGCGTCCCGTGAGAGGGGCGAGCCCAGTGACGGCGAAACCAGTCTTCACAGCTCAGGCAAGGGCGAGGGGCGAGCCATTGGTTGACGCGATCCCGCATAGCCTGATCTGGACTGAGCAGCCCATAGGTGGTGATGCTGCTAACAAAGTTTCTCAACGGTTGCCACATGATGGATTACGACAATGCCCTCGGGATCAGTCCCCAAGACATTTTCCTCAGTGTTCCCAAAAATTAGACAGAATCTAACCGTTTTCCCTTAGATGGCCGATCAGTTGACGTGTGGTTAGGTTGAGAAGGCGAGATTTGATGGTTGGCGAGGAGAACGGCAATGAACCCTGCCGCCCAATCGCTAATCCTCTGTGCCCGTGGCCAACGTCCCTAGTGCCTCACCAGGGCCATAGCGGTCGCCCGTATCCTCGTATCGGTTCGGTGTTAGCAACCCGTAGGATGAGCCCAATTACGTCAAGAAAACTTGGGATTAGCGGCGTGAGACCGTGAGTTTTTGGCGCAGGAGCGTGAATTCGGCTTAAGATCCCGTAGGTAACGCCTTCATCCATGGCGTGGATAGCCCGCGATGGTCTAAACGGTTTTGTCTCAAGGTTCTGGCATGGCACAACTGACCCCCAACTCTAGCTACAGCCTCAATTTGCGCTTGAAAATTCCCAACCGGACGGGGATGTTGGCCCGCATTACCCAGGCCATCGCCGATGCCGGGGGCAACCTGGGGGATCTCACCTTAATCAGCCGCTCGCGTCACGAGGTGGTGCGCGAACTCCATGTGGATGCCTCCGGGGAAGACCATGTGGGGGACATTGTGGCGGCGGTGAAGGCCGTGGAAGATATTGAGGTGCTGGACATTTTCGATCGCACCTTCCAAATCCACGAGGGCGGCAAAATCAGTGTGGAAAGCAAGCTGGAACTGAACAATCAGGACGACCTGGCTATGGCCTACACCCCTGGGGTGGGGCGGGTTTGCCTAGAGATTGCCGAACACCCCGACCGCGTGTTTGACCTCACCATTAAGGGCAACACCATTGCCATTGTCACCGACGGCAGTGCCGTGCTGGGCTTGGGCAACCTCGGCCCCGCCGGAGCCCTGCCCGTAATGGAGGGTAAGGCGCTCCTCTTTAAGAAGTTTGCCGGACTGGATGCTTTCCCAATTTGCCTAGACACCCAGGACACCGACGCGATTGTGACCGCCGTGAAGCAGTTGGCCCCGGTGTTTGGCGGCGTCAACCTGGAAGATATCAGCGCCCCCCGCTGCTTTGAAATCGAGACCCGCCTGAGGAAGGAGTTGGACATCCCCGTCTTCCACGACGACCAGCACGGCACCGCCATTGTCACCCTCGCCGCCCTCAGCAACGCCCTCAAGCTGGTGAACAAAACCCTGCCCACGGTCAAAGTGGTGATCAACGGAGCCGGAGCCGCCGGGGTGGCCATCGCCAAGCTATTGCAACGGGCCGGAGCCAGCCGCATCGTCCTGTGCGACTCTAAGGGCATTCTCTCCCACAGCCGCGATGACCTGAACGCCCAGAAGCGGGAATTTGCCGTGGAAGAATCCGGTACCCTAGCCGACGCCATGGCGGGGGCCGATATCTTCCTAGGCGTCAGTGCGCCGGGGGTGGTTTCCGTGGCCATGGTGGAATCCATGGCCCAGGATCCTATCGTCTTTGCCATGGCTAACCCCATCCCCGAAATTCAGCCGGAACTGGTGGCCGACAAGGTGGCAGTGATGGCCACCGGACGCAGCGACTACCCCAACCAAATCAACAACGTCCTCGCCTTTCCGGGTGTGTTGCGCGGTGCCCTAGACTGCCGCGCTCGCGAGATTACCCCCTCCATGTACCTCGAAGCGGCTCTCGCCATCGCCGATCTGGTCAGCCCCCAGGATCTCAACCGGGAACACATCATCCCCTCAGTGTTTGATGACCGGGTGGCCAATGCCGTGGCCTCCGCCGTCAAACACGCCGCCCGTGTGGATGGCGTGGCGGTTAAGTAGCCCCTAGGGGGCTGCCAATAGAGTCCGGATCCCCTCTTCCACGGGGAGAGGGGCTGGGGGTGAGGGCTAAAACTAGGGCCAGCAGCCAATTTCTAAAGGTTAGGATCCCTGAATTGCCCCATGCTTAGGGATCCTATTTTTGCGGCTAACCCGCCTCAATTTGTTGCACCACCGTGCGGGCGGAGTAGCTGACGCCAGCAGTGCCCTCGCCGGGATGGGTGGAGTCGCCCACTAGCCAGAGACCCTGGATAGGGCTGCGGTTGGCAAAGCCGAAGGGGCCGTAGCTGCTGACCCGCATTCCCAACCCGCCGACGATGCCCTGCTGACGGGCGGTAAAGTGGGCAAAGGTGCGTGGGGTGGCGGCTTCCACGTGGATGAGGTATTTGGGATCCAGGTCAAAATAGCTGGAGAGGCGGCGAATCGCGCCATCGGTATAGGCTTGCTTCATGGCCGCGTAGTCCTGGGTTTGCCACCAGGGGCCAACCTCGGTGAAGGTGGAGGCAATAATCGTGGCCTGCCCCACCGGAGCCCGACCATCCCCAGGACGGCTGACGGAGACAAACAGGGAATTGTTCTCGCCGATAGGGCCATCGTAGTTGTAGAGAAATTGCAGGTGGGGCGGGCAATTGGGGGGAATGGCTTCCGCCTCAACGCCCAGGTACACCACAAAGGCTCCGCTGCTGGGGGGTAGGTTGTTCACCCGACGACGGTAGCCCTGGGGAGCCTGGTCGCCCAGGAGTTCCACCAAGTTTTGCACCGTGACATTGGCGACGACGTGATCCGCAGGTTCCACCCAGGTTTTGCCAGATTTTTGATCCTGCACGGCTACCCCCGTGACTCGTCCCCCTTGGGTATGCACCTGCTGAACGGTGTGGCGCAGTTGTAGCAGTCCGCCATCTCGCGCTAGGGACTTTTCCAGGGCATCGCTCAACGCCTGCATACTGCCCTTGAGGTGAAACAACCCCTGGGGCGCTTGGGAGACACTGAGGGCGGTGGCAGCGTAGAGCAGGGCGGTTTCGTCGGCGTTGACCTGGGAATAGAGCTTCAGTTGCAAATCCAAAAAGGTTTTGAGGCGGCGATCTTGGGCCAGTCCTAGCGACTGAAGCACTTGGCCCACGGTGGCGAAGGTGTAGGGCACGGTGCGTAGGGTGTCGGGCCGCAGGGCTTGCAGCAATCGACCCACATCCCACAGGTTGCGGGGGGGCAGCACCGGATCTCGGCCCTGGAACCGCCAACTCGGCGCAAACAACTCGCGCAACAGATGCCACAGGGGTTCGCTGCCAGGGAATTGCCGCTGCCGTTCCGCCTGCCATGCATCGGGATCACGCCACACCTGGATCGGCTCAGTTTCCCCTGGCAAAAAGACGGCACAGGCGGGGTCGCAGAAGGCGGCCTCCGGCAGGGGAATCTCCAGTTCGGTAAAAATTTGGTGATGGATGCCCCCTGGCTCCAACCCAGC
>JALQST010000295.1 GCA_023264315.1 Nodosilinea sp. BSH.14 | reverse complement strand
AATCGCAGGGCCAGGGCGGCTCCAATAAAGCCCGCCGTACCGGTGATGAGTATCTTCATAGGCCTACCTGTTGGGTGGAACGATGCCGAAGGCTATCTGCCAAAACTGGCCCCCATGGGTCAGCCATCCCTGTGGTCCTGGGCTACCGGGCCAGCCCAGGTGCCATGGTGGCCCCGAGCAGGCCCTAGGACTGGACGTTATTGCATGGCCTGGTCAAGGGCTTCCAGGGCGGCAACGTAGGCGGCGATGGCGTGGTCGCTAAAGCGGCGGCTGAGGATGCGCCAGGTGAAGCGGGAACCCAGGTAGATCGCGGTGTCGATGTGGGCAAACCCTTGCCATTCACGGGGAACGCGGGTGACAACGTCCCAGCCGTAGACAAACCGCTGGCTGTGGGGCACCCGTCGATTATAGGATTCCACCTGGGCTAGGTTGCCCACGCGAGGTGCGCCAAAGGTGTTGACGATGAACCGGAGGTCGTTGGCCCGCCCAAAATTGTACTGAAGATCCAGGGCGGCAATGGTGGCGAGGGCTCCGCCAAGGCTGTGCCCCGTGATGATGACCTCCTGTCCGGTGAAGGTGGACAGAGCCTCTAGCAGCCGTTCTCGCACGGCCAAGTAGGCGGTCATAAAGCCCTGGTGAAACCGGACATCCGTATTGCCATCGCCGTAGGGGTAGATTTGCTGGCGAAATTGAACATTGTTCATCCAGTCAATGGATTTATCGGTACCCCGAAAAATTAGATAAATCCGGTCGCTATTGAGCTTATTGAGTACCGCCGCTTGGGTATCGGTAAAGCCTTTATCTGCGCTTTCAATCAACGTGGGTTCCACCTCGGGATAGGCAGAAAACCGCAGACCACTAAAGTCTCGATAGATCTCCTGGCACAAACGGGCACAGGTCAGCGCTAGGGCATAGTCAACCATGGGGAACTCTCCTCAAAATCGGTGGCTATCTGAATAGGGGAGCGTGTAGCGAGGTCACGTTATCTGAGACGAAAAAAACGAGTAAATGGAATCAATGGTGTCTATCCGGTAGCGTCTCCATACCCAAGAAACCAACGTCTAGAACTCCGTCGAGTTCACCTCCTGACACCGATCTGGAGGCATCGTTGAGGGCATGGGCTGAGCATCCGAAGATCGATGGCCTTTGGGCTGTTGATGGAGGGTATTTCGTTCCCAGAAAACACCATCAGCATAGCCTTGAATGGAGGGATCGGCTTCGGCACGGTTCAGTCGCTTGAGTGCCCAAGAACAATACTCCTGATTGATATCAATGCCGATGAAGTGGCGATGGAGTTTCTGGGCTACCACCGCCGTTGTGCCGCTGCCGAGAAAGGGATCCAGCACCAGATCGCCGGGGTTAGAGCTAGCTAATATCAGTTTTGCCATTAATTTCTCGGGCTTTTGGGTGGGGTGGTCGGTATTTTCAGGCATTGACCAAAAGGGCACACTGAGATCCGTCCAGAGGTTAGACGGATGGGTTAGTCGAAACTTGCCATCCTCGGCCTTGATCCAGTCCTTAGGCGTGCCGTTTTCATGGCGATAGGGAGCCATCACCCGGCGTTTATGTTTAACGGCTTCGATGTTGAAGGTATAGTGTTCCGAGACCGTGCAAAACCAAATGTCTTCGGTGTTATTTTTCCAGTTAGACGTAGAGCCTCGCCCCTTTTCTCGCTCCCAGGTAATACGGTTACGAACTTGAAAAGTCTGCTCGAGCAGCGGGGCGATCAGGATAGAGGTTTTCCAATCAGAACACACATAGAGCGTGGCCGTCGGTTTTAGTAAAGGTTGAATCTGGTCTAGAATCGACAAAAACCAGTCTTGGTAATCGTCTTTTGTTTTCGCCTTAAACACATGGCCATGGTAGTTTTTTGACCGGTTATAGGGCGGATCCATAATTAGCAGGTCAATACATTTCTGGGGCAGATATGGTGCGGCCTCAAAAAAATCTTGATGCAGGATACTATCCGTAATATCCTCCACGGAAATAGGCCCATGGAGGGATCGCAACTTGGGGCCTAGGGTACGCAATTCTTGGTCAGAACAGGTTAAGGTTCGGTTGCGAAGGGCACGTTGTTTCATCCTCAAACCCCCAGACGACGGAAAACCCACAGCATCGCATGATACCGAAGCTGGGCTAGGGCGGCGGTTCCCGTTCTAGCCCCGACCCAGCCTCGGCCTTTAGGGAGCCGACACCGCCCACCAGGCAAGGCCGTAGGGTTGAGTGGGTTGGTCGTGAACCTGGCGTTGGTAGACCACCCGCAGCTTGTAGTATCCGGTTTCGGGCACTTGGTAGAACAGGTGCTCCACGCTGTCCACCTCGCTCACCGATGACCACAGGCTTTGGCTGATATCGTCGCTGTCGGCGGGCATCAAGTATAGATTGAGGTCGTTCAGGCCACGATCTTGGAAGCTTTCCCCAATGTCGTAGCGGCCATTGCGGTTGCTGTCTACCAAATCCACGACCCGCTCCCAGGCCAGGGTGGCTGAGAGGTAGCTGCCGCCCTGAATCGGTTCGGCAAACATATAGTCATGACTATCGGCCCGATTGAGTGCTCCCAAATTCCAGCCCACGGCGGGGAGATTACCCCCCGGCCCAAAGGCTCCAGGCAAAAGCTGTTGATAGGCACGATAGGCGTTCAGGTGTCCGGTGCCGAGGTCGCTGTGGAGGGGAATTTTGGGATCGCGGTAGGCGTCGGAGGCCGTCCAGGGTTGGTTGCTGCGATCCGTCAGGGTGCGGGCCATGCCGAGGCGCAGGCCATCGCCGTTGTCCTCCAGCTTGTCGGCGGCGTTCATCACCACGGCTTTCATCACCATGGGGTGTCGTCCCGCCACCGACCAGTTGCTCAGCCCCGCCCGAATCTGGCGATCCACCAACTGCTGCATCAGGGCGATGGTGCCTACCACATGGGGGGCTGCAAAGCTGGTGCCGCTGGAAACCGTCCGCCAACCGTCGGGATCGAACATTTCAATCTCGCTTCCCGGTGCTACGAGGGTGATGGATCGCCGCGCCCCCGCGTTAGTTTCAGGATTGCCCGACCGGGGAGCACGGATTGTGGGTTCGCTGCCCAAGTTGGAGGGATCCAGCCGGGTGAACCGCCCATCGGCATCCCGGCGGGAATAGGCCACATTGAGGCCATTAAAATTGTCCGTGGGGATGGGAATGCCGCCCCGGCCCTGGTTCCCAGCAATCACATAGAGTGCCCCATGCCGCCGCGACAGCCAATCAATGCATTGGGTAAGGAGGGCATTACCATCCAGCACCGCATTAGGACGAGGATCGCGGCTGAGGGGTTCGCCAAAGCTAAAGTTCAAGGCGCGGACGTCGCCGCTGTTTTGCTCCGCCACCGCCTGGGACACCACGCATTCCTCCGGCTGGGCACTGCGGCTGCCGTCCATTTCCCCTACGGCCCCGGCGTAGAGCAAGGCCTCGGGGGCCACCCCGGTCAGGGTTTTATCGCGGCTAATCATGACGCTGGCCACGTTAGCGGCATGACCGTCCACAAAGTCGTTGGCGGTGGCCCACCGATCTAACTGCAACACCCGCCACACCGCCACCGGGGGCATGGCAGGCGTCCGTTTATCCAGCCCAAACTGCCCCGGACGCCCAATTTCCACCTGGCCAATGGCAATCTTTTCCCCGGTTAGGTTGTAGGGCGCACCATGGAGTCGTCGGGCGTCGATCCCCTCAACACCCACGGAGGTGAATAGCGCCAGGGCCGGAGCAGCCAAGATCCCAACGCCCCCCAATGTCCCCAAGCCCAGGATAATGCTCCCCCAGGCGGATCTTCGCCGCTCGATGGGAGAATTGACCCCTGCGGTGAGTTGGGAGATGACGCTTGCCCCTCGGCGCTGCTTGCCCATAGATAACCGTCCTAACCATTGATGGAATGCTGGGAGAGGTCCCTGGACAAACTCTATCGCAAAGCCACCGCCAGCGGCAGTAATCCGCTGTCCTCCTTAAGATTTCGCCCTAGGGTTGGTTTCAGAATCTGATCTTGGGTGGGGCACCAGAGATCAGTAGCAACGGGGCACCCGCACGGGCTTCTTTCAGGACATTCAGACCCTAACCCAGTCGCTCCTCGTTGACTCCTGGCAG
>JALQST010000294.1 GCA_023264315.1 Nodosilinea sp. BSH.14 | reverse complement strand
CCCGACCACGCCGCCGCGCCGCCGCCCTTGGATTACGCCCAAACCTACCTGAAAAGCGATGGGGTACGGCTGTGGTTGGCCCTGCCGCCAGAAACCAATGCGGAAGGGGATCCGATTTCTTGGGGAGCGGTGCTGCAACAACTCCGCCAGCGCCTAGAGGGCACCACGGCAGATCGAGAACCCCAGACGGAGGTCTCTCTGCAAGGGGGAGACCGCTTGCTGGATGTGCGCCAACTGCAAACCCTGGCGGAGATCCTAGATGAGTTTTCCCTGGTGCTGAAGCGGGTGGTCACCAGTCGGCGGCAAACGGCCTTGGCTGCCGTCACCGTTGGCTATTCTGTGGAGCAAGTGGCGGCGGTGGATCACCTAGTGCGAACGCCCCCCCAGGCCGGACGCCCCCAGGCCGACCCGCTGTATCTGCAAACCACAGTGCGATCCGGCGTCGATATTCGCCACCCGGGCACCATCGTGATTTTGGGCGATACCAATCCGGGTAGCGCCCTCCTCGCCGATGGCGATGTGATTGTGTGGGGGCGGTTGCGGGGCATGGCCCATGCGGGGTTTAGTGGCGATCGCAGCCGTCGGATTATGGCCCTTCAAATGCGGCCCACCCAGCTTCGGATTGCCGACCTGATGGCCCGCCCCCCCGAAGATGGCCCCCCGGAGGACTGGCCAGAGGTGGCCTACATTGGCACCGACGCCATCCGCATTGCCCGTGCCCAAGACTTTGCCAAAACCCAACTCAGCCCCGGTGGCCTGGGGTTTGAGGCGGTCTAGCCCAGGCCGCTCGTTTCCCCCACCCCAGGCTACTGAGGGGCTATGAACAAGTGTTGCGTTTCGCCCGAGATGGCAAAATTAATCCTGAAAGCTCCTACGTTTCGGCGCGAAGTCGCTACAATGCAGGCGTTCAGCGGTGTCGCCATCACGAGAGAGGCCCAGAACGGCGGCAGGATGGCTGAATCATGTCGGTTTCATGTTGTTGTGTTGCCCCAGGAGTGTTCCGTTGAGCCAGTCATCAACCCCTTCCTCCAAGTCTTTCCTATCCACCCCCGTCCTGATCGGAGGTGGCATTGCCTGGGGCGTCATCAGCCTGCTCTTTTCCTTGCTGTTCATCCCCTCGGGGGGCAACGAACCCGCCGATTGGTTTGTCCTCGGTATCAACCTTCTGGAAACGGGTGCGTTTTTGATTGCCTCGCTGCTGTGTTTTCGCAACTGGCGCAGTCCGTTCATTGTCAGTGGCGGAACGGTTTGGTTTTGGATTGGCCTAGGGCTGATGATGTATGTCCTAGGTAATGTGTTCTTTTTCCTCTGGGGCAATCTCTGGGGGCTAGATCCGGCGGTGTCCTTTGGCGACTTTTTCTATATTCTCAGCTACGTGTTTCTCTCGATCGGGATGTTCCAGGCGGTGTTGCCCCGACGGTTGAACCTCGATTTGGCCCAGTGGTTGATTGTGCTGGGCATCGGGCTGGCGGGGATCCTGCTCTCCATCTTTGTCACCCTCCAGGCCACCAATGCCGAACTCCTGCCGTGGGATCTGTCTCAAACGGCCCCAGTGACCAATTTAGCGCAAGCTCCCGCCGATGGCACTGCCCCCGGCGTCGCCCCCGCTGCACCGGCTCCCATCGCCGCCCCCGTAGCAGAGCCAGCACCCACGGCCCCTGGGTGGGCCATGGCGATTGACGTCCTCTTAGAGCCCTTTGAAAGTATTGTCAAGTTTCTCTATCTGATCGGGGACATTGTCCTACTGATCATTGCGGGCACCCTCCTGGTAGCCTTTTGGGGCGGGCGCTTTTCCCAGTCTTGGAAGCTGATTGCTATTGCGGCCTTCTTCCTCTACATCGCCGATATGTTCTTCCTCTTTGCGGCCAGCACCGATACCTACCAAGAAGGTAGCGGCGTCTGGGAGGTATTTTGGACCCTATCGGCGGTCTGTTTCTGGCTGGGGGCCGTGATAGAACATGCCATCTCTGTAAATTCTCGCCGCAGTTCTCGCCGCCGAAGGGGTTAGCGCAGCTTAAGATATTAGGTGGCATGATTGCGAGAACCCGTCTATGGCACCCAAAAAGCTAACCGAGGCCGACAAAGCCGCTATCTTGGGGCTATATCGCCAACCCGAAGAGACCACCTCCACCCTGGCGGAGCGATACGGGGTGAGCAACAGCACTATCAGCCGTCTGCTGAAGGCCAGCCTGCCCGAAGCGGCCTATAAGGCGCTGATCCAGCAAAAGCGTGGTGTCGCCGATAAAGATACTGCCACCGAAGCCCCAGCCGTCGCAGGGGTCGAAGTCGTTGCTAGCCCAGCGGCAGAGGTTGCGCCTCTCCAATCCAGTTCCCTGTCCACCACCGACCTGTCCACCACCGACCCGGGTAAGTCAGAGGTGGGCAAAGCTCCACCCATTTTGAAAAAGCGCAGCACCACCGCTGATTTAGGGACGTCCCCCGCCGCACCATCGGCCCCGGCACCGAACTCCCTTGAGACAGCCCCGGAGGGTTCCCCCCCTGGCGATCCAGGCCAACCTCGACGGCGGCGGTCTCGCTTGGCCCAGGCCGCTGCCCCGGATGCCAGCGTTCCCGTGGAAGATACGACCCAGCTTGCCCTGCCCACCGACGCCCCCACGGGCAATACCATCGACGCTATCCCTGCCCCCCCAGAACCCTCGCCTTCACGGCCTGGGCCGGTGAAAAAAGCGGCGGCCAAAGCCCAAGATCCATCCCCCGAGGAAGACTGGGCTACGACCACAGCCCCCCTCGGTGACGACTATAACGATGACGACGAGGATGACGAGGACGACGAGGATGACTGGGATGGGGACACCTCGGACATGGCTCCCCACCTCGAGGTTGTGGAAATCGCCCCCCTCACCCTCAGCGACATTCCGCCCCAGTGCTACCTCGTCGTGGAGCGCGTGTCTTCAGATCTGGTGGTGCTGCCCCTCAAAACCTTTGCCAGCCTGGGCCAAATTCCCGAAGAGGAGGGCAACCATCGCACCCTGCCGGTGTTTGATAACCATCGGGTGGCCCGCCGCTTCTCCCGCCGCAACCAACGGGTGATTAAAGTCCCGGATGGGACGTTGCTCCAGACCACCCGTCCCTACCTACAGGCCAAGGGCATCACCCGCCTGTTGATCGATGGCCACGTCTTTACCCTCGAAGATAAAGCCGTTGAGACTCCGGTTTAGGCCCCGTTCAGGCCATTGCCTAGGCTCAGCCAAGTCGCGGACACCGATTGGTCGCGGACACCGATTGACGGAACCTAGAGCCTCAGGGGTTTTCCCTAGGATCCTCCGGGTGCGGTGTCCATTTGTCGTAGATCTACCGAGGACGGCACCCAGATCATTCAACTGCCCTGAATAGGGACATTCCCCTCCCAACCACCGTGCCCGTACCGGCCTGTCTAGTCAGTACGGGCTTTGTTGATCCAGTTGTCCTGGGGGCAGGGTGAGAATCGTTAAGATAATCCTCTAAACTCCGACCGGAATACCGGGGTTTATGCAAGAATAGGGAAGCGATGGTGCTGATAAAGCACGAAACGTTTGGCGGCGCGTGGTTCTTGGCTGCGCCGTGTTACTGAGATTCCTAGGAGATTTATGATGACCCTACAACTTGGCGATCAGGTTCCCAACTTTACCCAGCAGAGCAGCGAAGGTGACATCAACTTCTATGATTGGGCTGGCGATAGCTGGGTGGTGCTGTTCTCTCACCCCGCCGACTACACCCCCGTTTGCACCACCGAACTGGGCAGCGTGGCCAAGCTCAAGGGCGAATTTGACAAGCGTGGCGTCAAAGTGATCGCCCTCAGCGTAGACAGTGCCGAATCCCACAACGGCTGGATTGGCGACATCAACGAAACCCAGGGCGTGGCTGTGAACTACCCCATCCTGGCGGACGAAGACAAGAAAGTGTCCGACCTCTACGGCATGATCCACCCCAACGCCAACGCCAAGCTCACCGTGCGGAGCGTGTTCGTGATTGACCCCGCCAAAAAACTTCGTCTCACCATCACCTATCCCCCTAGCACCGGGCGCAACTTCTCCGAAATCCTGCGGGTGATCGACTCCCTGCAACTCACGGATAACTTCAGTGTGGCCACCCCCGTAGACTGGAAGGATGGCGACGACGTGGTGGTTTCCCCCGCCATTCCCACGGAAGAAGCCC
>JALQST010000293.1 GCA_023264315.1 Nodosilinea sp. BSH.14 | reverse complement strand
GTCCTGTACCTGGGGGTGATTTTCCAGGTGGGGGCCGTGTTGTTAACGGGCTGCGTGGGGGGCAAAAATGCAGTGGCCCTCTCCCAAGTGGCCTACCTGGTGTTGGGGCTGGCCCTGTTTCGGCTGTTCGAGTTTCCGGTCTTCACCCAGGGCGGCGGCCTCAGCTACGTGCGCGAACCCAGCTTCGGCTACCTGTTGGGCTTCCTGCCAGGGGGGTGGGTCTGTGGCTATCTGGCCTTCCAGGATCCGCCCAAGCTCGAAAACCTTGCTGTCAGCAGCCTCTGTGGCTTGGGGGTGATTCATGCCTGCGGGCTGGTTTACCTCACGTTCGCTTCCCTGCTAGGCTGGCTAAGCACGGTTTCGGCCTCCTATTGGGAACTGGTGATGAACTATTCCATCCTGCCCTTCCCAGGACACTTGGTGGTGGTCTGCGCGGTGTCAGTACTGTCCTTGGTTCTGCGGCAATTGTTGTTTTATTAAGCCCATGCAACTTCGCAATCGTTGGTTTTGGATAGCGGCGGCGCTGGGTCTCATGGTAGATCAGCTCACCAAATACTGGATCACCCAAACCTTTGAACTGACGAACCCACCGGATTCCATGGCGCTGTGGCCGGGGGTGTTTTACTTCACCTACGTCACCAACACCGGAGCCGCCTTCAGTCTGTTCAGCAACAATGGCGAATGGCTTAAATGGCTCTCCATGGCCGTCAGTGCGGGGCTGATTGCCCTGGGCTGGGGGGTGGCGCTGCCCAACCGCTGGGAACAGGTGGGCTATGGCCTCATCCTTGCCGGAGCCCTGGGCAACGGCATCGACCGGGTGCTGGCGGGGGAAGTGGTGGACTTCTTAGACTTCCGCCTGATCCGATTTCCGATTTTCAATATGGCCGACGTCTGCATTAACATCGGCATTATTTGCTTGCTGATCGCCGCCCTGTACCAGCCAGCCAAATCCCCTGAAAATAGCTAGGCCCCAAGGCTAACCCCAACGCTGATCCCAAGCCTTCCCTCGACCGCGATCCCAACCGCCCCCTCGATCCCCGATCCGGAGCTTGTGCCATGACGCCCCGCCGCCGCTATCCCCTTCAACCCTTCACCAAGGCGTTTCTCGCCGTCCTCGGCGTCACCTTAGTAATCTGGCTCCTGCGTGGCCTCGCCGTGCTGGCCTTTATGCCGGGGGCGGTGCTGTGGGTGCTCATCCTCCTCTGCTTTAGCCTGGGTATCATCAGCACCCTCCAACGCATTCGTTAGGGCCGAAGGGCGAGGAAGCCTCAGGATCAGGGTGCGGAGACCGCGCCCCTACGGGGGCGGTTTGGCAGAGGTGAACCAATCGCTGTGCCCGTTGGGTGAGGGTGCCCCAGTCCTGCTGGGCGATGGCTTCGACGGGGCATAGCCCGGTGGATAATCCCACGGCCGTGGCTCCGGCTTGCAGCATGGCGTCCACATGGTCGATGGCCAGCCCCCCCGTGGGCACCAGGGGAATGTGGCCCAAGGGCGCTTTGAGGCTACGCAGATAGCTCGGCCCACCCATGGCCCACACCGGAAATACCTTCACCGCTGGGGCTCCAGCCCGCCACGCCGTCCCAATTTCGCTGGGGGTGAGGGCACCGGGCACCAGGGGCCACCGGCGATCCGCCGCCCAGGCCACGAGGTCAGGATCGGTATAGGGCGAAAAGCCGAATTCCGCCCCCGCTGCTATCGCCGCCTGCAAATCCGACCTAGACAGCACCGTCCCCACCCCAATCCAGCAGTGGGGCAGGGTGTGACGCAACCGCTCCACCAGTTGATCGGGCTGGTCACTGTTCCAAGTAATTTCGATCAGGCGCACCCCACCCGCCGCCACAGCCTCGGCCATCCGCAGCCCCAACTCAAACCGTGGAGCCCGTAAAACGGCAATGGCCCGCTGGTGTCGCAGGCACTCTAAAAACAACGCTGAATCCATCCCTTGATCCTAGCCTTGAACTGGGCCATCCACCGCGCCCCATCGCCAAGCCGTCAACGTTGGCTCAGGTTCTCCCGGCCCAACCCAGATCAGGACGGCCTAACCTAGGAATACCCGCTAAGATGGCGGCAACCCGCATGGAACCCGGGTGGAACACCGATCCTGTTTCGGGGCAGCAAGTTTATACAATGCAACCATAGTGAACTATGTAGAAAAACCACTAGCCGGAGTAATGCTATGCAACCTACCCAAGGTCAATTTACAGAAAAAGCCTGGGCCGCCATTGTGCAATCCCAGGATCTTGCAAAACAAGCCCAACATCAGCAAATTGAGAGCGATCATTTATTGCTGGCGTTGTTAAATCAGGAAGGACTGGCGTCCAGCATTTTCACCAAAGTGGAGGCCGATGTATCGCGCTTGCGTGAACGCACGGAAGCCTTTGTTAACGGCCAACCCAAGGTTTCTGGAGCCGGATATTCAGTGTATTTAGGCAAGTCCCTAGATAGTCTTTTGGATCGAGCGGATACTTATAAAAAAGACTACGGTGACGAATTTATTTCCATCGAACACTTAATTTTGACCTACGCCAATGATTTGCGCTTTGGCAAGAGTCTTTTTCAAGAACTAGGCATCACTGAAGCCAAACTCAAGCAAGCCATTCAATCTATTCGAGGCACCCAAAAAGTGACCGATCAAAATCCTGAAGGCAAATACCAATCCCTCGAAAAATATGGACGCGACCTCACCGAAGCCGCCAGCCAAGGCAAACTTGATCCGGTGATTGGCCGGGACGATGAAATTCGCCGCACCATTCAAATTCTCTCGCGGCGCACCAAAAATAACCCGGTGCTGATTGGGGAACCGGGCGTGGGCAAAACCGCTATTGCCGAAGGTCTGGCCCAGCGAATTGTGAAGGGTGATGTGCCGGAATCCCTAAAAAACCGCAAGCTGATCACCCTAGATATGGGGTCACTCATTGCCGGGGCCAAATACCGGGGTGAATTTGAAGAACGGCTTAAGTCTGTTCTTAAGGAAGTTACGGAGTCTGCTGGAACGATCATTCTCTTCATCGACGAAATCCATACCGTCGTTGGCGCTGGGGCCACCCAGGGGGCCATGGATGCAGGGAACTTGCTCAAACCCATGCTGGCGCGGGGCGAACTGCGCTGTATTGGTGCCACCACGCTGGATGAATATCGCAAATACATTGAAAAGGATGCCGCCCTGGAACGACGTTTCCAGCAGGTCTATGTCGATCAGCCCAGTGTAGAAGACACGATTTCTATCCTGCGGGGGCTGAAAGATCGTTACGAAACCCACCACAACGTCAAAATTTCCGACAGTGCCCTGGTAGCGGCGGCAACCCTTTCCACTCGCTATATTTCTGACCGTTTTTTGCCGGATAAAGCGATTGATCTGGTCGATGAAGCCGCTGCCAAATTGAAGATGGAAGTGACCTCTAAACCAGAGGAATTGGATGAGGTAGATCGTAAAATTCTGCAACTGGAAATGGAGCGTCTATCTCTACAAAAGGAAAGTGACAATGCCTCCAAAGAACGCCTAGAACGCCTAGAACGTGAAGTGGCCGATCTCAAAGAACAGCAAACCACCTTTAATGCTCGCTGGCAGTCTGAAAAGGACGTGCTGGAAGAACGCAAGGCGGTCAAGAGCAAAATCGATCAGGTGGAGGTAGAAATTCAGCAGGCAGAACGGGCCTATGACCTGAATAAAGCCGCCGAATTAAAGTACGGAAAATTAACGGAACTGCAACGTCAACTGGAAGCTGCCGAGCATAAAATGGCGGAGATGCAGGAATCGGGCCGCTCCCTCACCCGTGAGGAGGTGATTGAGGCAGACATTGCCGAAATTATCTCTAAATGGACGGGCATTCCGGTGAGCAAATTGGTGCAGTCGGAAATGCAGAAGCTCCTGTTGTTGGAGGACGAACTTCATCAGCGAGTGGTGGGCCAAGACGAGGCCGTGACCGCCGTGGCCGATGCGATTCAACGCTCCCGCGCCGGACTGGCTGACCCCAACCGTCCCATTGCCAGCTTCATTTTCCTTGGACCCACTGGGGTCGGTAAAACCGAGTTGGCCAAGGCCCTCGCCGCCTACCTGTTCGACAGCGAAGAGGCGATGGTGCGCATCGACATGTCCGAGTACATGGAGAAGCACGCCGTTTCGCGCCTGATTGGTGCCCCTCCGGGCTATGTGGGCT
>JALQST010000292.1 GCA_023264315.1 Nodosilinea sp. BSH.14 | reverse complement strand
GATTGACCAAATGGCCCAGGAGGATTACTTCATTGATGGCCTAGTGCGGCGCGACCCTAACCTGCTGGATTTGGTGGGGGCCAAGGGGGCGGCGATCTGCTTTGGCGGACAATGGACAACCCTAGGGCGCACCCCACCGGAGGAGGAACTGAACTACCTGGTGCAGTGGTTGGGCAAGGCGGTCAGCGATGAGATCTACGTCACCAATGCCCTGCCGATGGAATATTCCGAGGCTCAGCGGTTTAAGGATGTGGCCAGCGGGTTGATTGCCATCCCCATCTCCAAGCGCAGCTATGTGCTGTGGTTCCGGCCAGAGGTGATTCAAACCGTGAACTGGGGCGGCAACCCCAACGAAGCCTATACCCTGGTGGGCGAGGCAGAAAATCAGTGGCTTTGCCCCCGCAAATCCTTTGAACTGTGGAAGGAAACCGTGAGTCTGCGCTCGTTGCCGTGGCAGGGGGTGGAGGTCAAAGCGGCCCTAGAATTGCGGAAGGCTATCGTCAACATTGTGCTGCGGCAGGCGGAGGAATTGGCCCTGCTGGCGACGGATTTGGAGCGTTCCAACGCTGAGCTGAAGAAGTTTGCCTACGTCGCCTCCCACGATTTGCAAGAACCCCTGAACCAGGTGGCCAACTTTGTGCAGCTTTTGGAAATGCGCTACGACGCCAAGCTGGATGAGGACGGCAAGGAATTCATCGGTTTTGCCGTAGAAGGGGTGAGCCTAATGCAAACCCTGATCGACGATGTATTGACCTACAGCAAAGTGGATTTGCAGGGCATTGAGTGGCAGCTCACCAATGTGCAAGACTCCCTCGACCAAGCCCTAGGGAACCTGCGGGGGCGCATCGCCGAAACCGGGGCGGTGATCACCGTCGATCCGCTACCCACCATTGTGGCGGACGGCACCCAGTTGATGCAGCTCTTCCAAAACCTGATCGGCAACGCCATCAAGTTCCGCAAGCCGGAGGAAACGCCCCACATTCACATTGGGGTGCAGCGCCAGGAAGACCAATGGCTGTTCTCGGTGGCGGACAACGGCATCGGCTTCGAGCCGCAGTTTGCCGAGCGCATCTTTGTGATTTTCCAACGCCTCCACACCCGCGACGAATACGCCGGATCGGGTATGGGGCTGGCCATTTGCAAGAAAATCATCGAGTGCCACCGAGGGTGCATTTGGGTTGAAGCGGTTCCCGGACAGGGAGCTACCTTCTACTTCACTATTCCCGTTGAAGGACGTGATCACAGCCATGGCAACGGACGCAAAGCCAAAAACTATCTTTTTAGTCGAGGATAATCGGGGCGACATCCGCCTGATTCAAGAAGCCCTAAAAAGCACCGCCGTCCCCTGCAATATTGTCATTGCGCGGGATGGCATGGAGGCCATGGCCTACCTTCAACGCCAGGGGGAATTTGCCGATGCCCTTTCCCCCGATTTGATTCTGCTGGACTTAAACCTACCGAAAAAAGACGGGCGAGAAGTGTTAGCAGAAATTAAAAGCAACGACGCCCTTAAACACATTCCCATCATCGTGCTCACCACCTCGCGCAATGAGGAGGACATTTACAAAAGCTACGATCTCCACGTCAATTGCTACATTTCCAAGTCCCGTAACTTAGCCCAATTTTTCAAAATCGTTCAGGGAATTGAGGCCTTTTGGTTAGAAACCGCGACATTACCGCCGAACACCCCCTAAACCCCGCCACGGTGCAGGTATTGTTGATTGAAGACGACCTAGCCGAAGCTCGGTTTTTGCAGGAAGTGTTGAAGGGTGCCCCCCGGAGCCATTTTCAGCTCTACCACGCCAAGCGCCTGGGGGAAGCGATCTCGCGCCTTCAGGCGCAGTCCTTTGACGTAGCCCTGCTGGATCTCACGCTACCCGACAGTAGCGGATTAGATTCCCTGGATCTCCTCCTCCAGGAAGCCCCCAGCCTGCCCGTCGTTGTCCTCACCAACACCAACGACAACGAACTGGCCGTCAGCGCCGTCCGGCGTGGGGCGCAGGATTATCTGCTAAAGCGATCCCTCCAGCAGGAAGTGTTGGTGCGAGCCTTGTTCTACGCCATCGAACGGCAGCGGGCCGAGGATGCCCTGCGGGAGGTCAACGAAGAGTTGGAGGAACGAGTCCGCGCCCGCACCGCTGAACTGGAAGCCGTCAACCACCACCTACGCCTCGAAATTGACCAGCGCCAACGCATCCAAGACCGCCTCACCCTGGCCCAGGACGCTGCCGCCATGGGCACCTTCGAGTGGCCCCTCTCCACCCTGCCTTGCCTGACGAATCCCGCTTTCAAATGTCAGAATGCCCGCTGCCCCCTGCCCTGGAGCATCCACCCCGACGACCGCGACCAGGTGGCCCAGGAACTCCAGCAGTCGATACGCCGTGGACAAGGGCTGGACACGGAATTTCGGATTCAAGAGGACGACACGATTCGCTGGATGGCGATTAAAAGCACCCTGCTCTATGACGATCAAGGGCGACCGGATCGCCTGCTGGGCATTCATATGGACATCACCGACAAAAAACAAATGGAGGCCCAATTCCTGCGTTCCCAGCGCCTAGAGAGCCTGGGCACTCTGGCCAGCGGCATCGCCCACGACCTCAATAACATCCTGACGCCGATTCTTTTGGTCGTGCAACTGCTGCCCCTCAAGTTGGGTAATTTGGATCCCTGGGTGGACAACAAACTCAAAATCCTGGAATCTAGCGCCCAGCGGGGGGCCGACATGGTGAAGCAAATCCTCACCTTTGCCCGTGGTCTAGAGGGCAAGCGGGCCGACTTGCGGGTCAACCATCTGCTACTCGACATTCGCAAACTGGTGCAGCAAACCCTGCCCAAATCCATCGACATTTATATGGATGTACCCGACGATCTGTGGGCCGTCAGCGGCGATGCCACCCAGCTTCACCAGGTGTTTATGAACCTCTGTGTCAACGCCCGCGACGCCATGCCCCACGGCGGTGTGTTGCAAATTACCGCCCACAACCTCACCTTTGATGCCACTAACGCCCAGCCCTATCCCCAGGCCCGTCTTGGCCCCTACATTGTGGCGATGGTCACAGATACCGGGACGGGTATGGTTCCCGATGTTCTCAACCGCATTTTCGATCCCTTCTTTACCACCAAAGAACTCGGTCAAGGGACTGGGCTAGGCCTCTCGGCGGTGCTGGGCATTGTGCAAAGCCACGGCGGATTTATTGATGTTCACAGTACCGTCAACCAAGGGAGCCAGTTCTGTGTGTACCTGCCCGCCATCCCCCACGCTGATGCGGCTCTACCCACCTCTGCCGATCCCCTCGACGGGAACCAGGCCACCATCCTCGTCATCGACGACGAACCCAGCATTTGCGAGGTGATTAAGTCTATGCTGGAGGCCCACAACTACCAGGTCATTCTCGCCTACGATGCCCCCAGTGCCCTTCTCCTCCTCGCCGAGCACCACTCCTGCATCGCCACGATCATCACCGATATTATGATGCCCACCCTAGACGGGCTGGCGGCCCTGCCCCTGCTACGGCGCATCAGCCCCGGTGTTCCCGTCATTGCCATGAGCGGCCTCAATCTCGCTGAAACGGCCCTTGCTGATCCCCATGGCTTCCAGGGCTTTCTCGCCAAGCCCTTCACCCATCAAGACCTACTCCAACAACTCCGAACCCTGGCCTCAAGTCCTCTGGCCCCTAGAACAGGGGTGTCCTGCGCGAGATCCAGCCCCTTGCCCAGGGGCATCCCTCGTCTTCCTCAACCAGGGTCAAAAAAGGCTTGACATTGATCGGGATAGACCTGTTATATTACGAAAGGCAACACAATGGGGTGTCGCCAAGCGGTAAGGCAGCGGGTTTTGGTCCCGCCATTCCTAGGTTCGAATCCTAGCACCCCAGTTTTTAATCCTCATCGTCTTCGTCATCCTCTAAAGCTTGTAGCGCTAAGAGGATTTCTTCTTCCTGAGCCATAAATTCGTCTTCAGGAATTTCACCCATATCAAAGGACAGTTGCAGGGCGAGGAGTTGCTTCTGCAAGCTTTCGGCATCGTTGGTGGAAATATCTG
The DNA here is from genome assembly GCA_023264315.1 of Nodosilinea sp. BSH.14. Taxonomy (GTDB): domain Bacteria; phylum Cyanobacteriota; class Cyanobacteriia; order Phormidesmidales; family Phormidesmidaceae; genus Nodosilinea. The sequence continues at coordinate 128 of JALQST010000292.1, read as the reverse complement.
CCTGTTCAAGAATTTGGTCAGCAATCCAAGCCACCCCTTCAATGGGGCCAAGTACCGGGGCAAGGAGCAATTTCAACAGCATGGTCAAGGGCGCAGAATCACAGTAAATCAGATTATTCAGATTGTAG
>JALQST010000291.1 GCA_023264315.1 Nodosilinea sp. BSH.14 | reverse complement strand
GCCAGGAAGAGATAGACCTCGGCGTAGCGGCCTAGGTAGGTGGGGTTGGCGAGGATGGATCGGCCAATGCCCAGCAGTTCCGCTAAACCGACCACGGCTAAGAGTGTCGTGTCTTGGAAGAGGCTGATGAACTGCCCCACGATGGCGGGAATGGCGATTTTGAGGGCTTGGGGAAGCACGATCAGGCCCAGGGTCATGGGGGTGTTGAGGCCGAGGGACATGGCGGCTTCTTGCTGACCACGGGGAACGGCCTGTAGGCCAGCTCGGACGTTTTCGGCGAGGTAGGCGGCGCTAAAGAGGGCCAGGGCGATGATGGCTCGCAAAACGCGGTCAGGACGAGATCCGACGGGCAAAAACAGCGGAATCATCACCTGACCCATAAACAGCAGGGCCACCAGGGGCACCCCTCGCACCAGTTCGATGTAGGCCGTTGACAGCCAGCGCACCATGGGCAGGGTGCTGCGTCGGCCCAGGGCGAGGATGAGGCCGAGGGGAAAGCACAGAGCAATGCCGCTGACCGCTGTGAACAGAGTCAGCACCAGACCGCCCCAGTCGTTGGTGGAGACGCGGGTGAGGCCCAAACCGCCGCCAATCAGCCAAATCGCCACAAAATAGGACAAAAACCAAGCCAGGGAAACCCATTTGCCCACCCCTGGAAATTTGCGCCCCACGTGGCGACCCGCCGCCGCCGTGCCGGCTACGATGGCCACCATGTGCAGCAGTGTTAGGGCGTGGGGCCGAGTGGGGGGAAACAGCACCATAAAGGCGCAAACCACGCCCAGGCCAATCAGCACATTGCGGCTAAACAGGGTGGAGAGGTTGCGACCCAACACGCCCCAGGACACCCCCGCCAGGGCGCAGATGATGGCCAGCAGAGTCCAAATTCGAGGATAAAGGGCGGAGGGAAACGTCCCGGTCATGAACAGCCCGAAGTTGTTGGGGATCACCTGCCACTGGGCGGTGGTAAAGGCCCAATTCACTAGGCGAAACAGGCCCAGGCCAAAGATGGTGACAATCACCACCGTCAGCAGGCTGTTGAACCAGTCGCTAAACAGGTTCTTTTTGGCCCAGGCCACGGGGCCAAGGGCCACCACATCGGGCGGTGCCGAGGAAAGGGATTTGGGGGTCACGGTGGTCATGCCTTAGCGTTCCTTGAATTGCACGGCGCGGTTGAGCTGGTTCATGGCCAGGGTAATCAGCAAGCAGAGAATCAGGTAGGTGGCCATCAGCACCACAAAGACTTCCACTGGGCGTCCGGTTTGGTTGTAGGTGGTGTTGGCCACGGAATACATTTCGGGAAAGGCGATGGCAAAGGCCAAACTGGTGTTTTTGGTCAGGTTCATGAATTCGCTGTTCATGGGCGGAATAATCACCCGTAGGGCCTGGGGAAACACCACCAGCCGCATCACCAAACCGGGCTGAAATCCCAGGGAACGGGCTGCTTCCCACTGCCCCTTCGAGACCGACTGAATGCCCGCCCGCACAATTTCTGCCACAAAGGCCGATGTGTAAAACACCAGGGCCGACAGGGAGGCCACATACTCCCGCGAGAGCCTCAGCCCGCCCGTCACGCCGCCCCCCTCCACGCCATCGGGGAACGTCCAATTCAGGCCAAACACCATAAAGACCAGCCACAGCACCCCCAAGCCCACTAGGGCCATCAGTTGATTTTGCCCCCCGGTGCCCGTTTCAATACGGAGTTTGGTGCGCCACTGCCAGAGCCACAGCGCCCCAACGGCGGCGGCAATGGTGACGCCAATCCCCACCAAGGCCAACACCGCACTTCCGGCCCAAGGGATATAGACGCCCCGATTGTTGAGGTAGACCAGACTCGCCAGACTAATTTGGCTCTCTGGTCGGGGCAGGGTGCCGTAGATGGCGAAATACCAAAAGAACAACTGCAACAGAAGCGGCACATTGCGCACCAGCCCCACGTACAAACGGCTGAGTTTGTGTACTAGCCAGTTCTTAGAAAAGCTAGCCACCCCTGCCGCCGTACCCAGCACCGTGGTCAGGACAATCCCCGCCGCCACGAGGGTCAGGGTGTTGCCCAGACCCACCATCAGTGCCCGCCAGTAGGGATCGTTAGGACGATACTTAATTAAACTTTCGCCAATGCTAAAGCCTGCCGGATTGGTGAGGAAACTAAAGCCAAAGGCTCGGCCCTGCTGGGCCAAGTTGCGATTGAGGTTGCCCAGAAAAAAGGCCGCCAAAATGGCCACAACCTCCAGGGTAAGGACCTGAAAGGCAATTTGCCAAAACCGTTCATCTCGCAGCAACGTCTTCAGCTTTTGGGGAAAAGAGTCGCTGCTACTCTTGCTATTCATCTATGCCACCTATAGAGCATTACTCCGCATCAACGGGAGTGGCCAAGCTGTATGCAAAATAATCTAAGGTAGATGTCAAGAAAAGTTTAATTTGTTACAAGGTTTTATAAAAAAGGCCGGAACCGCCTAGGGATTCCGGCCTGGGTAACGATTGGCCTAACGTGGGTCAAATCGCTAGCTAGATACGCTGGATTTAGCGGAACGGCGGCGAGTACAGCAGTCCACCATCTTTCCACAGGGCGTTTTGGCCACGCTCCAGTTCAAACTGGGAATCGGCCCCTAGGTTGCGATCAAAGATCTCAGCGTAGTTGCCGACCTGGGTGATCACCTGCACCATAAAGTCATTGGAGAGACCCATATCAGTTCCTAGGGTGCCCTCTTTGCCCAGGAAGCGAGCGATGTCGGGGTTATCCGTACTCGCAAAGGTACCAATATTCTCGGAGGTAATGCCAAACTCCTCGGCCTGGAAGAGCCCGTAAGTGACCCACTTCACCACGTCGTACCAGTTAGAGTCGTTGTTCACAGTCACAGGGCCAAGGGGCTCCTTAGACATGGTGACTTCCAGCAGGGTGTGATCCTCAGGGGTGGGCAGGGTGCTGCGGCGGGCGATGAGCTGAGATTTGTCGGAGGTCATGCCTTCGCAGCGACCTTCGTCGTAGGCAGCATAGGCGGCGTCGGCATCTTGGAACACCACGGGCTCAAAGTCTACGCCGAGCTGGCGCATTTGGTCAGTGAGGTTCAATTCGGTGGTGGTGCCCGTTTCCACGCAGATGGCCTTACCCGCGAAGTCCGCCAGTTCGGTAATGCCGCTATCCGTCCGCACCATCATGCCCTGACCATCAAAAAAGGTGGTAGGGGCAAACTCTAGACCGACGCTGGTGTCACGGCTAATCGTCCAGGTGGTGTTGCGGGAGAGCATGTCCACTTCACCCCCGGCCAAGGCCGTAAAGCGCTCGGTGGAATCCAGGCGGCGATATTCGACTTTTTCCGCATCGCCCAGCACCGCAGCGGCCACGGCCTTACACACATCCACATCGAGACCGGAGTAGGCTCCGCTTTCATCGACAAAGCTAAAGCCCGGAATGCCGCCATCAACGCCGCAGATGAGTTGTCCGCGCTGTTTCACAACATCTAGACGGGTGCCACCAGCAGCAGTCCCCGATCCAGTGTAGCCACTGGTGGTGGTGTCGCCACCACAGGCAGCCAGGGTTAACCCCAAGGTGGCCGCAAGAATACCCCACTTGCGCATAAATCACTACCTCACTCACAAAGAACGTTACAACGTGAACGTAAACCAGCGAAAGGATGAAACTTGCTTAACATCCCACTGGTTTAGGGTTTAATTTTGTATTGCAGGATACTATATATCATCCCTCACCCCCTGGACGGCTATTCCCCAGTAAAAAATCCCCAAGAGAACTCAGGGATTTTACGCGAGTGAAGGAAAGGAGGTAAGAAAGCCACACTCACCTGCGGATCACCGCTTCAACACGGTACGGCAGCATCTAACGCCTAGTAAGCATGGCTTTTCCGACCAATGGGGACGCCGATAGCGACGGATTTAACGGCTTTGGGCCAAGTCTCGAATGAGGGGAATTTTAGCGCGAATGTAGTGATCGAGTTGGTCGGTTTCGGCCTGATCAATGGGCTGTTGCACGATGAACTCGTCCATGAGCCAACGCACAAGGCCGTTATCATCGAGGTCAAGGATGAGGCTGCTTTGGGATCGGTCTACCAGAGACCACAAGTGGCGCAGAAGATAGGGGTTCATGGCAACACTTAAGAATTTCTTTAGATTTATCCTACGCGACCTCCCTAGCCTTGACTAGAAAATGATGCGATTGTTCACGATTCGGCGTCGA
>JALQST010000290.1 GCA_023264315.1 Nodosilinea sp. BSH.14 | reverse complement strand
CGGGGCGCGAGACATGATGCAGGAAGCGGTGGATCTCGGCCATGCCCAGAGAATGGCGGTGATTCCCTGGTTCGAGTTTGGCTTTATGACCCCCGAACCCTACGATCTCTACCGCCGCCACCCCGACTGGTTTACCCACAAACGGGTGGAGCCTCCCGCCGAAGATGCCGCAGCCGGAAAGTCCCAGGCCAAGCCAGGGGCAAACGCTGGAGCGTCAAGAACTCGTGCCCTGACTCCCACCGAGGAAGCCAGTCGGCAAAAAATGCAGGCCCTCGGTCGAGCGGTGAGCCCCACCAAGCAAGACAACCCTGACAACAGCCTGCCGCCGGAAGTCCTGGCTGACCCCGGCATTTGGCTGGAGGGAGGACGCCTGCCCCGCCGCTGGCTCAGCCCCTTCCATCCCCAGGCACGGCGTTTCCTGTTGCAGCTCATCGATGAACTGGTGAGCAACTACGAGGTGGACGGCTTCCAGTTTGACGATCACCTCGGTCTGCCCGTGGAATTTGGCTACGATGCCTACACTGTCAACCTTTACAAAGCCGAGCACAACGGCCAAGCGCCCCCCGCCAACTACCAAGACCCGGAATGGATGGCGTGGCGAGCCAACAAAATCTCCGACTTTTTGGCGGAGGTCTACCAAATGGTGAAGGCCCGTCGGCCCAATGCGTTGATTTCCATTTCCCCCAACCCCCACCCCTTCGCCTACGCCAATTATTTGCAAGACTGGCCCACCTGGGTGAATCGGGGCATCATGGATGAGTTGATTGTGCAGATCTACCGCAGCGACCAAAACCGCTTCATCTGGGAAATCAACAAGCCCTACCTGCAAGCCGCGATGCGCAAGGTCTCCACCAGCGTGGGGATCCTGAGCGGGCTGCGGGCGGCCCCCGTGACCATGGATCACATCGGCGACCAAATTAAGGCCGTTCGGGATCGCCGCCTCTCGGGGATGTCCTTCTTCTTCTACGAATCCCTGTGGATGCCCGCCCCCGCCGAACGCCGGGAAGAGCGCATTGCCGGACTGCAACGGGCCTTTGCCAGCACCGCCTCCCGCCCCAGCGGGCCACCCCTGGGGCCACTGTTGCGGGGGCGCATCCTCCGGGATCACGTCACCCAAAGCCGACTGCAAGGGGGCTAGCGGCTGCCGCCGTCGCTGCAAATCCAGAATGTATTAACATCATCCCCATGGGGGGGATGTTAGCCTGTAGGAGAAAATTTCCTAACAGGTTCAACGGTATGGTTGCAACTCCCGATGTTATCCAAAGCGTAGACACCACGGTCGCGGCTTCCGGTGAGAGCCGAGTGGCGGTGCTGCTGATGGGCTACGGCGAAGTGGAAAGCTACGACGACTTTGCCAACTACAACGAGCAAGCCCTGAACCTGTTAACGGCCAAGTTTGCCCCGGTGCCCACCTGGGTCTATCCCCCCCTCGCCAAACTGCTAGCCGCCTTTGATCTCCATGAATGGAGCCACCAGCACGGCAACTTTATCTCACCCCACAACGCCATTTTTGAAGCCCAGCGGGCGGGCATCGAGGCCCAACTCAAAACCCGCTGGGGGGATCGGGTGAAAGTCTTCAAAGCCTTCAACTTCTGCAAGCCCTTCCTGCCGGAACAGGTGCTCGAACAGGTGAAACAGGAAGGCTACGACAAGCTGCTGATCTATCCCCTGCTGGTGGTGGACTCCATCTTCACCAGCGGCATTGCCGTGGAGCAGGTGAACGCCGCCCTGGCCCACCTGGCGGACGGCACCGAGCACTGGGTGAAGGGGATGCGCTACATTCCCTCATTTTTTGACGCGCCGGAATACATCGACCTGCTGGCCCACATCGTCGAAACCAAAATCCGCAAAGACCTGGCCGTGGCCCACCTGCCTTCCCAAACCGGGATCGTGCTGATGAACCACGGCTGCCCCCACGAGGCCAAGGGCTTCACCTCCGGCATTGACGAAAGCCAGAAGCTCTACGACCGGGTGCGCGACAAGCTGATCCAAAAATATCCTCTGATTTCCGTGGGCTGGCTCAACCACGACACGCCCCTGATTAAATGGACGCAGCCCAACGCCACCCTCGCCGCCCACAATCTGATTGACCTGGGGGCCACCGCCCTGGTGTTTATGCCCATCGGCTTTGCCACCGAAAACCACGAAACCCTACTGGATGTGGAGCACATCATCAGCGGTCTCCGTCGCCAGCACCCAGATGTCACCTATGTGCAAATGCCCTGCGTGAACGACCAGCCGGAGTTCCTTGCCATGGCCGCCGCCTGGGCCGATAAACCCATCGCCGACCTGCTGGAAGCCGAAGCCCTCGCCGTCAACCCAAGCCTTGCCGTGGCCCAAGCCGCTGCGGTGCAGGGTCATCACCACGGCCACGATCACGGTCATCACCACGATCACGGCCACCACAGCCACCACGATCACAGCCACCACAGCCACGACGATCACGGCCACCACTAGCACACCCTGATCCGGTGCATTGTCGGGGCGAGGCCTCCTCGCCCATCCCACCTTACCCAGCCTAGCGGGAATTACTGAGTCGAATCTGAATTCGCACCCTAGCGACTTTGACTAAAACCAAGAAGGGATCAAGGGAAACCTGTCAGGATTAAGAATATCTACAACTACAAGACAGTGGGCTAGGCCCTTAAAGACAATGGGAGTATGGTCACAATTGGAACCTCCCATGGCCCCTAATCTTCCCCCCCTCGTCTATTGCCATGACAGCCAAGTCACCATTATTGGGGCTGGCAATGTGGGCAGCGCCTTGGCTCAGCGCATTGCCGAGCAGGATTTGGCCCATGTGGTGCTGTTCGACATTGTGGCAGACCGTCCCCAGGGGCTTGCCCTCGACTTGTCCCAGGCCCGTAGCCACGGGCGCTACAGCCATCGCATCATCGGCACCAACGACTATGCCGACACCGCCGAGTCTGATCTCCTGGTGATTACAGCGGGGTTGCCCCGTCGTCCCGGCATGGGCCGCGAGGACTTGATGGCCATTAACGGCAAGATTGTGGCCGAGACCGTGCGCCAAGCCCTGGTGTATTCTCCCCACGCCAGTATTATTGTGGTGACAAACCCCCTCGACGTGATGACCTACCTGGCCTGGAAGGTGAGCGACCTGCCGCCCCACCGGGTGATGGGCATGGCGGGGACGTTAGACTCTGCCCGCTTTCAGACCTTTCTGGCCCAAGAATTGGGGGTTCCCGCCGGAGATGTATCGGCCCTCGTGTTAGGTAGCCACGACGACCGGATGGTGCCCCTGCCGCGCTATTCCACCGTCAGCGGCATCCCCGTCACCGAATTGCTATCTCCCGATCAAATCCAAATCGCCATTGACCGTACCCGCCACGGTGGGGCAGAAATCGTGGCCCTCCTAAAGCAGGGGGGCGCGTTCTATGCTCCGGCAGCAGCGGCCTGCGCCATGGTGGAATCCATTGTGCTGGGGCAGTCTCGCATTTTGCCCGCCGCCGCCTACCTCGACGGGGTATACGGCCTCACGGATCTCTACCTTGGGGTGCCCTGTCAACTGGGTAAGGGCAGCGTGGAGCGGGTGATTGAATTGGCCCTAACGCCAGCGGAACAGGCAGACATGATGACGTCAGCGGTAGCGGTGAAGGAGAACCTCAATCTAGCGTTGGCAGCTTTTCTGTCCTAGGCAGCCCTTGGGCGGTGCTTTAGCAATGTTTAGTCGCATCTTTAAGTCGCACCTTGACGGTACCTTGACGGACGACCTAGACACGAAACCAGACACCCAGAGAAGATTCCAAAGACTATTCAGGATGCAATGGGGAACGATGAAGCGGGGGCCGCGTGTCGGACGTTGGGTTAGAAGTCGTGAGGCTGGAATCAGTTGGTGGTTTGAGGGGACGGTTCTAGGGAGAATCGTGGCGCTCAGACCAGCCCTATCGAGGAGGAATAGGCTAGGCCAGGAGAACAGCAGGAATCCAAAGACAGAAACGCCGGATTGCCAGAAAATATGAAACGTTGTGTTGCTAACCATAGGTATTTACCTCGGTAACTCATCTTGGAAACACCCTATTCTATTAGCATTCCCGGAAAAACCGCGAAATGCACAACTGGTTCATTTTTACCTATCTTTAAGCTAAGCTAATGTGCATCTAAATTGCATAGTGACTTTCTCTAAAGCCCTTGTTGCAAGGCTTTAACAGAGATCTAGTCAGTGTATTTTAGATGACTAAT
>JALQST010000028.1 GCA_023264315.1 Nodosilinea sp. BSH.14 | reverse complement strand
GCCCCAGAGCCCGTTGGGCGCAAGACGGTGATGCGATGCTCTGTGGCCCCTAACAGATTGCCATCGGCAATCCGAAGCGCATAGCCCAGCAAAGGGCCAGGGGTAGAGGGTTCCAAGACGTCTACTAGCGGTCTTAGTTCAGCGTTGCTGTAACGCACTAAGGCCTGACTGATCGCCGGTTCTCAGCCATTGAGTTTGCTATAGAGCGCAGGTCTAGAGACCCCGATGAGTTTCTCCAGGGCTTTGTAGGCCGCACTCACGGACGGATGAATGCCACTGACCACCAGGCTCATCAATCCCACGACGCTGGAAAATAACAGCTCTCGAGTCTACTGTCGCTCGGCGGTCTGCTCAAATCATGCATCTAACTTGTCGGGAGCAAAAATTCGTTCCATCACCGCTCGCATCATGACCCTTGGCGGGCGGGCTTCGACAAATTGCTCGAATAGGGCGTTAATCATGGGACGCTAACTCATCGACGCTCAGAGGGCAGGGGTAACGTCTTTAGCCTATCCAATCGACCACGCTAGTACGAATGATCACCTTGGCAGGGGTAGGGTGCGACCCTAAAGGCTGAGGGGGACGCCGTGAATCACCTGTTTCATTTCCCGCACCGCTCGCTCTAGGCCCACCAGCACCGCCCGACTAATAATGCTGTGGCCAATGTTGAGTTCCTCCATTCCGGGAATACAGGCCACCGGGTAGGTATTCCAGTAGGTGAGGCCATGACCCGCATTCACCCGCAGACCCAGATCTAGCGCTTGGGCTGTCCCGCGTTGAAGAATGGCCAGTTGCTCAGCTACCTCGACCTCTCCGTGGGCTTCGGCATAGGGGCCGGTGTGGAGTTCGATAAATTTAGCCTTCACTTGGGCCGAAGCCTGGATCTGCTGAGGATCGGCATCAATAAACAAGCTGACAGGAATGTTAGCCGCCTGGAGGGTGTCTACGACCTGGGCCATGCGGTCAATTTGCCCCGCCACATCCAAGCCGCCCTCCGTGGTCACTTCTTCCCGCCGTTCTGGCACCAGCGTGACGTAATCGGGTTTAACATCGAGGGCAATGGCGACCATCTCATCGGTGGCGGCCATTTCGAGGTTCAGGTGGGTTCGCACCGTCTGGCGCAGTAGCCGCACATCCCGATCCTGCATGTGACGGCGATCCTCTCGCAGGTGCACCGTGATGCCGTCGGCTCCGGCCAGTTCTGCGAGTACCGCCGCCGCCACTGGGTCGGGCTCCACGGTGCGGCGGGCCTGACGCACCGTGGCCACATGATCAATATTGACTCCTAGGGTAGGCAATCCCGTCGCTCCCCGTGTTCCAAAAGACAGCGTCCCTGATCCTATCGCAAAACCTCAGGGCCAACGGCCAGCCCCCCAAGGATGCCGTCCGAATTGGGCCTGACATCGGTACCTGTACACAACGGGGGTAAAGAGCCAAAGCTCTTTACCCCCGTATCTCACCCGTATCCCCTAGGGGATAGCTGCCTTAGTAGCGGTAGGTGCTAGCACCGGGCTTGTGCACGATGAAGCTCAGGACTTGGCACTGCTTGACGTTGTCAAAACCGACCACGCGAATGAAGCAGTTGGAGTACTCAGATCGGCAAGCCTGCACTTCGCTCAGCACTTCCTGGGTGGAGGAAGCGTTAAACAGGGGCAGCTTCCACATCGTCCAGTAGTAGGTTTCGGGGTTGGAGTCTTCGTTGAACTCCACGGCGGGGATGAAGCCCATCTTCAGGATGTAGGCCACCTGACGCTCGATTTGAGCATCGGTCAGGGGGGGCAGGTAGGACATCGTTTCATAACGACGCTCTTTAGGCAGAGTTTTCATAGTTCCTCGCTGGGTTACTAATCGGCGATCAGGCGGTGCTGACCGCGAGTGAACAAAAGGGTGAACGGCGATGGTTCGACAAATTCGTGGGCCTACTCCGGCAAATGCTCTCCATCGGCGGCAGATTCCTGAGACACCTCAAGGGTACTGAGGGTTTCGGACTGATCGAGATGGTCGGCATCGCCCAGTTGAGTCAGGCGCTCTAAATGCTGGCGGCGGTGCTCCATATTGGCCTGCTGAAGGCTGGCGATCACCATTTCCGGCAGGAATTCGCAGATTTCCTCTGCAATGTGCTGCCGAACCGTCATGATGCGCATGGCCATGTCAGGCTTTTCCACCATCAGGGCCGTCAGGTAGGTTTCCCCATCCTGGAGGGCTTCCTTGGTCGAAAAAGTGTTTAGCCAATAGGCTTGGGCGGGGTTGGTTTCCTTAAACTGACTCAGCACCGTTTTCACGGCCTGGAAGGTCAGATAGCTGGTCAGCACCTTAGCGGTGTCCTTTGCCGCTTGTTTGAGGTCCATCGGTGTCTCCTCGAACGGTTGACCTAGACCCCGCCCAGTGGGTGGGTAGCCCTGATTGAAGCCCGAAATCCAGATAGATTCGGTAACTTAGGCCGCAATCTTAAGTTTTCTTAAGACGCTGATCCTTGGGCATGCCCCACGCCCCGCCTTGGCAGGGACAGGCCGAAGCCTATCCCCACCGCCGCCGAAGCACGATTAGAGGGTGTCAACGGTGTCGAACTCGAACTTGATTTCCTTCCACAGTTCGCAGGCGGCAGCCAGTTCGGGAGACCACTTGCAAGCTTCGCGGATGATGTCGCCACCTTCGCGGGTGAGATCGCGGCCTTCGTTACGGGCCTGAACACAAGCTTCCAGAGCGACGCGGTTGGCAGTTGCACCGGGAGCGTTACCCCAGGGGTGGCCCAGAGTGCCACCACCGAACTGAAGGACGGAGTCGTCGCCGAAGATTTCCACCAGCGCGGGCATGTGCCACACGTGGATACCACCGGAGGCCACAGCCATCACGCCCGCCATGGAGGCCCAATCTTGGGTGAAGTACACACCACGAGAGGGGTCGCGCTCCACGTAGTTTTCTCGCAGCAGGTCTACGAAGCCGAGGGTGCCCGCACGGTCGCCTTCCAGCTTACCGACCACGGTACCGGTGTGGATGTGATCGCCACCGGACATCCGCAGACACTTCGACAGCACGCGGAAGTGGATGCCGTGGTTCTTCTGACGGTCGATCACAGCGTGCATGGCGCGGTGGATGTGCAGCAGCACGCCGTTGTCACGACACCAGTGGGACAGGGTGGTGTTGGCGGTGAAGCCAGCGGTGAGGAAGTCGTGCATGATGATGGGCTGGTCGAGTTCTTTCGCGTACTCGGCCCGCTTCAGCATTTCTTCGCAGGTGGCGGAGGTCACGTTCAGATAGTGGCCTTTGATTTCCCCGGTTTCGGCTTGGGCCTTGGTGATGGCATCGGCCACAAACAGGAAGCGATCACGCCAGCGCTGGAAGGGCTGGGAGTTGATGTTTTCGTCGTCTTTGGTGAAGTCCAGACCACCGCGCAGGGCTTCATACACGGCACGGCCATAGTTCTTCGCGGACAGACCCAGCTTGGGCTTGATGGTACAACCCAGCAGGGGACGACCGTACTTGTTCAGGCGGTCGCGCTCCACTTGGATACCGTGGGGAGGGCCTTGGAAGGTCTTCAGGTAGGCCACGGGAATCCGCAGGTCTTCCAGACGGAGGGCGCGGAGAGCCTTGAAGCCGAACACGTTGCCCACCAGGGAGGTTAGCAGGTTGGTGACGGAACCTTCCTCGAACAGGTCGAGGGGGTAGGCCACATAGCAAATGTATTGGTTATCTTCACCGGGCACGGGCTCGATGTCGTAGCAACGACCCTTGTACCGATCCATGTCGGTCAGCAGGTCGGTCCACACGGTGGTCCAGGTACCGGTGGAGGATTCAGCGGCCACGGCAGCAGCGCACTCTTCGGGAGGCACGCCGGGCTGGGGGGTCATCCGGAATGCCGCCAGGATATCGGTATCTTTGGGGGTGTAGTCGGGGGTGTAGTAGGTCAGTTTATAGTCCTTTACACCGGCGCTATAGCCCGCTTTTGACTGAGTCGTTGTCTGAGAGTAAGACATATCTCCCTTCCTGTGAATCTAAGAAATCTCTCACGCGAACCTCTGCGGCCCAGCCACAGACAAACCCGTTCCCTCAGCAAGCTGGGAAACCTTTGCCCAGTCTAAGTACCCGCTAGATGTTCACAACAATGAGATGGCAGCAAAGAGCAGACAACCCAATAAAACGGTTGCCCACCAAACGCTTCAGGTATTTTTAATTACCTCATGCTTTAGCATAGTACCAGCGATTGGATAAGGTTTATTTTGGAAGATCTGTATACATTCATAACTTTAAGTTATCGATTTAAATAAATCCAACTATATATAACTTCACATCCCTGGCGAGGGTGAGCGAAGTCCCCTTTTTGGGATAGAGCCATGGACTTGGAGGCTCCTTCCAGCCTGGGTTTGCCCCAGGTTAGGCTGGGTCAGGGAATCGGGCCGAACGGTCGTGATTGGCGTCATGGGGCAGTGGTGTTGGGGATGCGATCCCCCTCCATCGGCCAGCCAAAGGAAGCCCGGGGATCGCTAACGGGTTCCTCAACCCCTGGGAGGATAACCGCTTTGGCGAATGTTAAGGACTGTGTTGATTTCCTCAGATTACCCTAGAGGGCGTCAGGCATTCCCGTATGATCGTTCCCAAAGTTTGTAAATTTTCCTAAGATTCTGGAGATTCAAACGTGTCTCTTCCGTTACTAAACTATTCTCCGTCCAGCCAGAACCAGCGGGTTGCCGACATCGACGTGGGCGGCGACCGTCAGCCCCGGATTTTCTCCACCGACGATGTCTACAGCGGCACCGGTATGGATGCCCTGATCGAGGCGGCCTATCGGCAGATGTTCTTCCACGCCTTCAAGTGTGATCGTCAGATCTTCCTGGAGTCTCAACTGCGGAACGGGCAAATCACCGTGCGCGACTTCATCCGGGGTCTGGCCCTGTCCCCCACCTTCTACAACAGCTTCTTTGCCAAAAACAGCAACTACAAGTTTGTTGAGCACTGCGTCCAAAAAATCCTGGGCCGCGAAGTGTACAACGAGCGCGAAAAGATTGCCTGGTCTATCGTCGTGGCCAACAAGGGCATTCAGGGCCTCGTGGAGGCGCTGCTCGACAGCGAAGAGTACCTGAGCAACTTCGGCTACAACACCGTGCCCTACCAGCGTCGTCGGGTGTTGCCCGGTAAGGGTGAAGGCGATCTGCCCATCCACATCAGCAACCCCCGCTACGATGCCTACCACCGCAACCAACTGGGCTTCCCCCAAATCATTTGGCAGTCCCAGGTCAAGCGGTTTGTGCCCCAAGACAAGAAGGCCACCGCTGGCAACCCCAGCCTCTTCCTGTCCATGGCCCGCAACATTGGCGCAACGGGTGCCGCTCCGGCTCGCGTGTCCGTCGGCGATATCAACATTGCCACCGCTGTGCCCTACCGCAAACTGTCTGACTAGACGCTGAGGTTGGTTTTGCAGAAAGAAGAGGGTCGTCCACGGGCGGCTCTCTTTTTTTGGGGCAAGTGGGGCAAGTGGGGAGTCCGGTAGGGGCAAGGTATTCTCGCCCTTTGGAGTCAGGAGATCAAGGCTAAAAAAATCCCCCGGTTTCCCGAGGGATACGCTTTGGTGTATCTACCATTCACCTGATGCCCTAGACGACCTGCAAGGAAAAAGGTTGCCTAGGCCAGAGAGGAGGTCGGCCCTGGGCGTTTAGGGCAAGGCTTGCTTGAGGCAGGGTTAATTCCCCTCGCCCACATTCTGGAGGAAAGCAGCCTGCTCCCTGAGGGCATTGGCCCAATTCACATCTCCCTCGGCTTCTACGAGGTCAGCAGCCTTTTCAAAGTCGGCCATGACCGACCGGCGAGCTAAGGCCGGGATATCCTCTGGCCCTTCGATCATGTCCCCCTGTGCTAGATAGACTTGGCTGAGGGTGGCTTGGGCGCGGCCTAGGTAGCCCACAGCCTGACTCGGATCAATAGCAATGGCGGCAGTGTAGGCGGCGATGGCCTCGCGGTAGCGTTCTTCGTAGCTTAGGGCATCGGCCTTGGCTAGGGCCACCTCATACTCGGTGGCGGGCCGTACCACCAGGTTAAAATCGCCGCCGTTGCCGGAGTAAGAACGAGCTACAACCCGGTAGGTACCGCTGGTGGGGAGTTCGGCCACAATACGGGAGTTGAGGCTGCCGCCAAAGTCATCGTTGAAGGCGATTTCTTCCCCGGTGACGGTTTGTAGGGATAAGACCGTATCGAAGTCTTCGCTTTCCAGGATGATCGTTACCGTCTGCCCCGCTTGACCTTCAAAGGTATGTACCGATTCTGCCGGAACAATGGTGCCCCCGGTTTCGATGATGGATTGCTGGGCCTGCGCGGGCAACGAGGTCACCCCGATGCCCAAGCCTGTCGTTAGGGCCATGAGGGTGACGAATGAGCCAAGGGGTCGCAGCGAAGCCATGGTGCCTCCGGGAGGGTGAATCTTGCCTCTGCACCTTAACACAGGGGATTAGGGGCGATTACCCAATTAGGACAAACCGTAAGGTGGTCGCCGCTATGCTAAAAAAACTCAGTTTCAGCTACTCAACATTTTTCCAACGATCCGTCCGCCTCACCCCTTCTGAATCCCATGCCCAAGATCGCTGGCCTAGCCCTGTTTTACAGCCTCCTGATATCCCCCCCAGCCCTAGCTCTACCCCCGCCAGAGGATACCCCAGAGGAAATCCTTCGCACGGAGATCATTACCGAGGCCCAATCTCCCCTCACCGGGGAAACCCTGTCGGCGGCGGAGTACGCCATTTTGATGGAGCAGCTTCAGGATCCCAACCGCAACCCCCAAGTGAGCACCGATGTCGCAGGGTTAATTGCGCTGCTCCAATTCCGCCGGGTGGTGAAGCCTGTACTGCCCTTTATTCGCTAGGGGCAGAAAAAATACGAGGGCGAAAACCCGCCATCAGTATCAAAAATTTCCCGGTGGAAATCACTAAGTTTTGTTAATCTATTCCGCAGATAGTAAACTTACGCCAATCTGAGGGTTGAAACGCCCCCTGAAAACGGTCGTTGGGATTCAAGGCTGATCCCAGAACGCCGGGTTGCGGGGTAAACTCCTAACAGCGCACGGTACTGACAGCACGGGCACAAGGTTAGGGCATCGGGCACCTCAGGCTGCGTCATCATCACCTGTGGACTTTAAAACATGGCTGTAACCGTTGATCCTGGGCAAATTGACCGCATCGTCTGGAACCAGCACCACGACCCCTTCGAGGTCTTAGGTCCCCACATGGTGCAGCAGGACGGGCAAACCGTCTGGGCTGTGCGGGCCTACCTGCCCCAGGCCGAAAAAGCCTGGGTGGTGCTGCCAGAGGAGCACAAGGAAGTGCCCATGGAGAGCTTCCACAATCCCCATTTCTTTGAATGCGTTCTGGAAGTGAAGGATTTGGCCAACTACCAGCTCAAATACATCATCGATGGCCATGTCCACGTCATCTATGACCCCTACGCCTTTAAGACCCGCGCCATTACGGATTTCGACATTCACCTGTTTGGTGAGGGCAATCACCACCGCATCTACGAAAAACTCGGTGCCCACTACACCGAAGTGGAAGGCGTTACTGGGGTGTACTTTGCGGTGTGGGCACCCAACGCCCGCAATGTATCCGTCCTGGGCGACTTCAACTACTGGGATGGCCGCAAGCACCAGATGCGTCGCCTCTCCAACGGCATTTGGGATCTGTTCATCCCCGGACTAGATGTGGGCACCCACTATAAGTACGAAATTAAAAACTACGATGGCCACATCTACGAGAAGTCCGATCCCTACGGCTTCCAGCAGGAAACTCGGCCCAAAACCGCCTCCATCGTCACCGACCTCGACAGCTATGCTTGGCAGGATGACGACTGGATGGAAAAGCGGCGGCAAACCGATCCGCTGACCCAGCCCGTCTCGATTTATGAGGTTCACCTCGGCTCTTGGTTGCACGAGTCCTCTGCCACCCCGGCCCTGCGGCCCGATGGCACCCCAGAACCCGTCGTCACCGTGGCCGAACTGAAGCCCGGTGCGCGGTTTTTGACCTATCGGGAACTGGCGGCACGGCTGATTCCCTACGTCAAGGAACTGGGCTTCACCCACATCGAGCTGCTGCCCGTGGCCGAGCACCCCTTCGATGGTTCCTGGGGCTACCAGGTGACGGGCTACTACGCCGTCACCTCCCGCTACGGCACCCCGGAAGACTTCATGTACTTTGTCGATCAGTGCCATGCCAACGGCATTGGGGTGATTGTGGACTGGGTTCCTGGCCACTTCCCGAAAGACGGCCATGGGCTGGCCTTCTTCGACGGCACCCACCTCTACGAACACGCCGATCCCCGCAAGGGCGAACACAAGGAATGGGGCACCCTGGTCTTCAACTATGGCCGCAACGAGGTGCGTAACTTCCTGGTGGCCAACGCCATCTTCTGGTTCGAGAAGTACCACATCGACGGAATTCGGGTGGATGCGGTGGCCTCTATGCTCTACCTCAACTACTTCCGTAAAGATGGCGAGTGGGTGGCCAACGAATACGGTGGCCATGAGCACATCGAAGCCGCCGACTTTTTGCGCCAGGTCAACCATCTGCTGTTTACCTACTTCCCCGGTGTGCTCTCCATTGCCGAAGAATCCACTGCATGGCCCATGGTCTCCTGGCCGACCTATGTCGGCGGGTTGGGCTTCAACCTGAAGTGGAACATGGGCTGGATGCACGACATGTTGGACTACTTCAACATGGATCCCTGGTTCCGGCAATTCCACCAAAACAACGTCACCTTCAGCATTTGGTACGCCTTCACCGAAAACTTCATGCTGGCGCTGTCCCACGATGAGGTTGTCCACGGCAAGAGCAACATGCTAGGCAAAATGCCCGGTGACGAATGGCAGAAGTTCGCCAACCTGCGCTGCCTCTACACCTACATGTTCACCCACCCCGGCAAAAAGACGCTCTTTATGAGCATGGAATTTGGCCAGTGGAGTGAGTGGAACGTATGGGGCGACCTGGAATGGCACCTGCTGCAATACGAGCCACACCAAAGCCTGAAGCAGTTCATGGCCAAGCTCAATGAGTTCTACCGCAGCGAACCCGCCCTGTTCACCCAAGACTTTGATCAGGCCGGGTTTGAGTGGATCGATTGTAGCGACAACCGCCATAGCGTGGTGTCCTTCCTGCGGCGCGACAAGGGCACGGGCGACTTTGTGGTGGTGGTGTGCAACTTCACCCCCCAGCCCCACAGCCACTACCGCATCGGCGTTCCCGAAAAGGGCTACTACAAAGAGCTCTTCAACAGCGACGCCCGCGACTTTGGCGGCAGCAACATGGGCAACCTGGGCGGCAAATGGTCAGACGACTGGGCTTTCCACAACCGCCCCTTTTCGCTAGATCTCACCCTGCCCCCCCTGGGTGTGATTGTGCTGAAGCTCGACCAGGAAGAAACCCAAAAAGCTCTAGCCGAGGGTTAAGCCCGCGTGAGGGATAGCGGATCGTAGGGGCGAGGTGACCTCGCCCCTACCGGTTCGGGGTTGCTAGGATGGCGGTAGATTCGTTGGGGATGCGCCCACTATGTTTGCGTTGGTTTCGCCCGAAAGCATCCAGTTGCCAGCGGGGGCGGTGGTGCGGTTGCCCGCCACCTGGCCAGAGTATCAACGCCTGTGTGAGCAGCGGGGCGATGGCACCCTGCCGCGATTAAAATACCGTCCTGGAGAAGTGCTGCTGATGTCTCCCCTGCCTATGCACAGGCGCGATGCCAACCTGATCGCCGACATTGTGAAAGCCCTGCTCGACCATCGGAACCAAGACTACGATGCCTTCACCCCGGTCACGATGACGCTGCCCGACATCAGCGGTCTAGAGCCAGACTACTGCTTTTACATTCAGAATTGGCGGGCCATCTCAGGCAAAACCCGAATTGACTGGCAGCAGGATCCACCCCCGGATTTAGTGATTGAGGTTGATGTCACTAGCTTTTCGGATGTGCAGGATTATCTGCCCTTTCGAGTGCCGGAAATCTGGCTCTACAAACAGCAGCAGCTTTGGATGTATCAGTTTCAGCCAGAGGGCTATCAACGGGTTAGCCACAGCCAATTTTTCCCAGACTTTGATCTGCCTGCGATCCTCAACCGCTGTGCGCAAATCGCCTACGACCGCAACTCCAGTGCCGCCATTCGCACCCTCAAACAGCAGATCGCGGCCCAGGGTTAGCGAGGGCATCGGGGAATTTTCTGAGACACGGGCGACAAGGATAAAGCCTGCCTAAACTGACGACGCGCCATCCTCCAGACGAGATCCTTACACCGGTCAGAAACCATTAAAATTCATGCGGGTAAGGCCCTTTCCCCTCGGAAGAACGGCCATGCTGCGCCACACTAAGAACAGTCTCACCTTTGCCCCAGCGGGGAATGCCCCGGAGAGTTGCCTATGACCAGTGCCACGCTACCTTCACCGATTCCGCAACTTCAGGATGGACTGCCCATTCTTTCTGGCTGGGAGGCCGACCTTGACGCCGCCTTGGCCTCGGATGCACCCGTGTTTCTGCCCCGCACCAATTTGACGTTGGATCAGGTGTCTGCCGGGTTTGCCATTGCTCTGCACATGCACCAGCCCACCATTCCCGCTGGAGCCAAGGGTGAGTTGATCAACCACCTGCAATACATGTTTGAGCACCCCTACGAGGGCGACAACCACAACGCAGGCCCCTTTGCCTACTGCTATGCCCGCCTGGGAGATTTTATCCCTGAGCTGGTGAACCAGGGCTGCAACCCCAGGGTGATGCTGGACTATTCCGGTACGCTGCTGTGGGGTTTTCAGCACATGGGCCGCCAGGATATTTTGGAAAAACTGCGCCGTCTGGCCTGCAATCCGGCCTATCAGCCCTACGTGGAATGGCTGGGCACCTGTTGGGGCCATGCGGTGGTGCCCTCCACGCCCATCCCCGACCTGAAGCTGCACATTCGGGCGTGGCAGCACCATTTTGCGTCGATTTTTGGCCTAGAAGCCCTCAGCCGGGTGCGGGGTTTTTCGCCGCCGGAGATGCACCTGCCCAACCATCCCGATGTGCTCTACGCCTTTGTGAAAACCCTGAAGGACTGCGGCTATCGCTGGCTGTTGGTGCAGGAACACACCATCGAAACCCCGGAAGGCCACGGCATCACCCAGCCCCACTTGCCCCATCGCCTGGTGGCCCGCAACGCCCAGGGCGAGGTCGAGGATATCACCGTTCTGATCAAAACCCAAGGATCTGACACCAAACTCGTCGCCCAAATGCAGCCCTACTGGGAAGCCAAAACGCTCAAGCCTCAATCCCTTGGCCCTGCCACCGTACCGCCCTTGGTAACGCAGATTAGCGACGGCGAAAACGGCGGCGTGATGATGAACGAATTTCCCAGCGCCTTCATGCGATCCTGGCACGAAATGCGGGAACAGGGCGGCGGACGGCGGGGCGTGGTGGCCTTCAACGGCACGGAATACCTAGAATTGCTGGCGGCGGCGGGAGTCGATTCAGACCAATTCCCCGTCTGTCAGGCGGTGGGGCAGCATCGCCTCTGGCAAAAAATGGGCGATCCGGTCGGCACCGAAGCCATGGCCACCGCGATTCAGGAACTCCATGCCGAAGATGATCGGTTTTCCATGGAGGGTGGATCCTGGACGAATGACCGTAGTTGGGTGCAGGGCTACGAGAACGTCATGGGGCCGATGGAACGCCTCAGTACCGAGTTTCACCGCACCATGGCCCGCCAATCCGCTGTCTCCAACGGCAACGAACCCCTGGAACGCCAGTATTGCTATCGCAACGCCCTATTGCACCATCTGCTGCTGCAAACAAGTTGCTTCCGCTACTGGGGCCAAGGCGCTTGGACAGACTACGCCAGGGAAATCCATCGTCGAGGACAGGCCATCCTCACCCATGACTTTCCCGCTTAACGGCCCGACCCTTGCTCCAGCCAAGGCTCCATGCGGGCGGCCATCCCTACCAACCTGAATGGCATCGGCCTTCAGTAAAAATACGGGACAAGGAATGTTAGGGAAAGCAAAAGATGGTTTACAATGCATGTACCGCTTTCATCCCTAAGGTCGGCTCCGATTCAATGGTAAAGATTGATGCGTTAGCCTTTTAGGCCACGATGTAGACTGTTTTCCTCTGCGGCCCGTGGAGGCATCTCAGAAATAATACGGATCCAGCAGTATCGCGGAGTTGCTAGGGCTGGGGCCGGGGCCGGGGCGCTCCTAGGGTTCTCCGCTTAGGTTTTCGCCTTGATTCTTGGCCGATGTTTGCCGTTTCACCTGTCTGTCATCCTATGCTGCCATCGACTCATGCCGACCATGCTCGCCCCTTCCTCACCTGGCAGCGCATCACTGATTGGGCCCAGGAACATTACCGATCCCGTGCTTTCAATAAGGATGAACGCATCCCCACCCGGCCTGGATTGCTCTATTTAGTGGAGCGAGGGGCGGTGCGCCTGGTGGGCACCAGCCAACTGCTGAGCGAGGTCGGTTCTGACCTAGAAACCGATGATGAAGACGGAGCCAACGGCCTCGGGGCAACGGGCAACGAAGAAGCCTTTTTGGGCTTTGTGGGGGCCGGACAACCCTTTGAGATTGTAGCCCAGTCACCCTTTAGCCTGCAAAGCTTTGCCCACGCCGACAACACCACGGTCATCTGGCTGTACTGGAGTGACCTCGACAACTGGCCCCATTTCCGCCGTGAGGTACTGGATGCCTTTCGCCATCAACACCAGCGTAAACTGCTCTGGCTGAGCACCCTGGGCCAACGGCGCACCATAGATCGGCTGCTGGGCTTCATCACCCTGCTGATCGAAGAATTTGGCGAGCCCTACGAATCGGGCTATTACCTGCCCTGGACGCTGACCCACGCCCAAATTGGCAGCGCCATCGGCTCCACCCGCGTCACCGTCACCCGGTTGATGGGGAAACTGCGCCAGCGCAAACTGATCCACACATACAAAGACGGGTTGATTGCCATTCCCGCCAGCCCAATGAGCTTTCGCAAAGAAGCTTAGGACATCCGTACCGCAGCAGCGCCTAGGCCGACGGCGGTGGGGCTGCCGCCACACCGTTGTTGTATAGTTCGCCCAGGGCGGGGGACTTGCTCCCCGGTTTATCGGCGTTGATAGCCTTGAAATTGAGGGGCAGGTTGGTGAACTGGGGCAGAATTTCCTCGGTGAAGGCGGCGGCGGCCTTAGACCGATAGCGGTTGGGGTTAAAAATCACCGACAGGGTGCGATTCACCACCACCGAGTCAATCTTGGCCCGGTGCAGCACCCCCATTTGCAGCTCTTTTTCAATGGCGGAGTTGGACACAAAGGCCACCCCGAGACCCGACTGCACGGCGGTTTTAATGGCCTCAATGGAATTTAGTTCCATTTCGATTTTCAGGCGACGGGTTTCGATGCCGCAGCGGGTGAGCACCTGATCAATCACCTTGCGGATGGTGGACTGGGAATCCAGGGCAATGAAGTGCAGCCTATAGAGATCCTCCCGCTGGATCACCTCTTGGCCCGCCAGGGGATGATGCATCGGCAAAATCAGGGCCAGTTCGTCCTCGGCATAGGGGACACGTTCTAGGGAATCTTGCAGTTCGGGCGGAACTTCACCGCCGATGATCGCCAGGTCAATTTGCCCATTGGCCACACTCCAGGAGGTGCGGCGGGTGGAGTGGACATGGAGTTGTACCGCCACATCGGCATACTTCTGGCGAAACAGGCCAATCATCCGGGGCAGGAGGTAGGTGCCTGTGGTTTGGCTGGCCCCGATGATCAGGGTGCCTCCTTGTAGGTTTTGTAAATCTTCAATCGCCCGACAAGTTTCTTGGCATAGGCTAAGAATACGATCACCATAGCTGAGCAGCAGGTGTCCGGCCTCGGTGAGCTGAGCCCGCCGTCCGCCTCGGTCAAACAGGGGGACATCCAACTGGCGCTCTAGGTTTTGAACCTGGAGGCTGACCGCCGGTTGGGATACGTAGAGGCTATCTGCCGCTCGCTTAAAACTGCCCTCCGCCGCAATGGCCTTGAGGATGCGCAGTTGGTCGAGGGTAAAGGGAAGGTCAGACATGGGCAATAGACCCTAACGTCAGGAATGCGGAAAAGCTAACCAACAACCGGCCTGGTTGTACAGCGCGTATGCAATCGCTCCCCTATGATCAACAACAGCCATGGGGGATGGCTCAGCCGATCAAGTGGCCATCCTTAGATTACTTGTTTCGGGACACTCCCAGAAAAAAAATGCCAGGATACCCCAGGGATTTATGAAACGCCAGGTGATCCAGAACTTCCTGAACCTACCCGGATTGTCGGGGATTGGCCTGATCGATGGCCGCAATCGGCCTTTCTTTTGGATCCCCGATATTCAGTTGAACGTTGGACAACAGGATGCCCTCGCCCAGGGCATCCTGCAGGTAATTGAGACGATCCCTGCGGGGTTTGATACCTTTTCCTTTCGGTTTACCCACCAACTTGTCTATATCTATAAGCTGGATCAAGGCTTAATTTTGCTGGTACTCATGGCCGATCAAATGGCCTTTAACACCTACCGTTCCGCCATCCGACAACTGACCGAGACCCTGATGGAGGAACCCCACAATGCGGTGTCTACCTTTCGACTGTTGGCGGGTTGTGTCACCCTTAGCAGCCGTTCCATGAATCCGGATGGCCCCGATGCCGCCGCCCCTAACGCCCCCCCAGCCCCTGCGGCCTCAGCGGTGAAGGTGGCGGATTTGCTAGCGGCAATGAACCGCCTCAGCGATGGGGCCACCCAGTATCTCGGGAAAATCATCGTAGCGAATACCTGGAAGCAGTCTCGGCCCGATCAGCCATGGCTGGCTCAGTTTGAAATTCAAAAAGACGGTCACTTTGCCCTGCCCGGTGCCGATGCCCCCGTGACCCCAGATCAGCAGCAGTGGGTGCGCGATTGGGTTCAGGCCTTTCTAGATCGCAGCAGCCGCACCATTCGCAATTTTAAGGACATGGTGGAGGAGGAAGGGGTGTTGTCGGCCCAGGAGATGGCCCTGCTGTTGGGAGACCGCAACGCCTCCTCCTAGCTGTCCGGCTGAGCCCCGCCACTGGCCCCGCTGATCCGGCCAAATCATCACCGTTCCGATCACTCATGATGTCCCGATAACCATTCCGAAACCTTGAAGTATCGTAGGATAGCCCCTAACGTCATTCGATTCCTGTCATTCGATTCATTTCTTTTATTTCTCGATCCTGGAGTAGCGCAGTTCCCATGGCCAAAACCGTCCGCCTCGAACCCATCGCCCAAGAAACCGCCATTGAAACCAACAGCAACCTGCTTTCGGTGCTGTTGAATAAGGAACTCGATGTCTTAAAAGAGTGCGGCGGGCGGGGGCTGTGCGCCACCTGCCACATCTACGTGCAATCGGGCATGGAGGCGCTGACCCCAATTAACCGCCGCGAACAGCGCACCCTAGAGGTGATTACCTCCTGCAAGCCCACTTCCCGACTGGCCTGTCAGGCTCGGGTGGTGGGCAATGGGGTGGTGGTGGAGCTGCCCCCCGGTATGTACGTCAACTCCCTGCAAGATATTGAAGCCCTGATTGGTCGGCGGGCTGAACAAGACCTGCTACACCCCATTACCGGGGAAGTGCTGGTGGAAACAGGCAAGCTGATTACTCGATCCGTGCTGAAACAGCTTGAGGACACGGCCAGCTTCAAGGTCGGCGAGTTCTTCACCCAAAGCTCAGATTTCTAGGATGCTCCCGGCCTAGGTCGCATTCGATACCAGGTTCCCAGAGGCATCTGCTATGGTAAGGCAAAGTTCCCGTTGAGTTCACGCCCTCTTCCTATGGACGCCGCCCCTCCGCTAACGAGTCGCCACG
>JALQST010000289.1 GCA_023264315.1 Nodosilinea sp. BSH.14 | reverse complement strand
GTACCCAGGGCCACCTCATCGCGATCCGACAGATTGCTGAGCTGGATGTAGCGCACTCCCTGGAACAACAAGTCTAATAAACTGGCCTGGGACGGGGTGGGGGTGGCAAGGCTCAGGTTAACCGCCAACAAAAGCGCCATCGCCCCATAGCGCCCCCGGCGGTGGATCTGGCGCACCAGCCAGCGGAAAAGGGTGAGGAGTCGTGCAAGCATGGGAGAATCCCCCGTATCAACGTTATATCAGCATGCCCATTTCTGGCCCCAGACGTACCAATCCGCCCAGAAGTGCCCACCCTATGCTTCAATGGTATCGGCCTAGACTTGACCTATTCCAAGACCTAGCGCATCCCGTTGTCGGCCAGAGGAGCATCCTTACCCATGACCATTCTTGACTCCAAGGGACGCCTGTTTGGCAAAGTTAGCCTCCTGGATGTGGGGGCCTCCTTAATTATTCTGATGGTGTTGGGCGGCATTTTCCTCTACCCCGGCACCTCAGGCTCGGTGGCCCAGGTAGGAACCAAGGTGCGCCCGGTGGAGGTGGATGTGATGGTGCGAGGGCTGTCTTCGTCCAATCCCGATCAGCTATTTAATCAAATTCAAAATAGCGGAACCGTCAATATCATTATTCGTAATCAGCCCTACGGCCAAGTGAAGGTCAAGTCCGTAGAGCGGTTGCCCCGATCAACCCCGGTGCCGCAACCCGATGGTAGCGTCATTGCCCTGCCCGACCCTCGCCCAGAGCTAAACTACACCATCGACATGCTGATCACCCTGGAGGGCGAGGCCCAGATGACCGATACTGGCCCCGTCTTCGGCAACAGCAAGGTAAAGGTGGGAACCCCCATCGAGCTTGACGGCGATCTCTATAACTTCAATACCAGCACCGTGGACGTGCGACTCTTAGATAACCCGTCCTAGCCGCTGTCCCTCACCCTAAGGAATTCCCGTCCATGACCGTCGCTCCCCTAACTACCGCTATTCCCGCCGTCGCTCCGTCCGGTTCTGGGGGCTGGTTTAGCCTAGCCGATCAGTCCCTAGCCGGAGACATCATCAGCCGGGAGGATGCCCATCGGGTGCTGGCCTCCCCGGATGCGGAATTGCTGGAACTGCTGGCGGCGGCCTACCGGGTGCGGCGGCACCACTGGGGCAACCGGGTGCGGCTGCATTTTTTGCTCAATGCCCAAAGCGGCCTCTGCCCCGAGGACTGCCACTACTGTTCCCAGTCCAAAATTTCCAGCGCCGAGATTGAGAAATATCCCTTCATGGCCCAGGAGCAAATCCTAGCCGCCGCCGAACGCGCCCACAGCCTCAAGGCCGGGACGTTTTGCATGGTGATTTCCGGGCGTTCTCCCTCTGATCGGGTATTTAACCAGGTGCTCGACACCGTGCGCGAGGTCAAGGCCCGTTATCCCATGAAACTCTGTGCCTGTCTGGGCCTACTCAATGAGCAGCAAACCCAGCAGCTCGCGGAGGCTGGGGTAGACCGGGTGAATCACAACCTCAATACCTCCGAGGCCCACCATGGCGACATCTGCACCACCCACACCTTCCAAGACCGGATGGATACCCTGCGGGCGGTGCAATCGGCGGGTATCACCACCTGCTCCGGCGGCATCTTCGGCATGGGTGAAAGCCACGATGACATCATCGACATGGCCCTCACCCTGCGCCAAATCAACGTCACCAGTGTGCCGCTGAATTTCCTCATTCCCATCCCCGGCACCCCCTTCGAGGGCCGTCAAGACCTTACCCCGCCCCAATGTTTGCGCATTCTCAGCCTATTCCGACTGCTGCTGCCCTCCCAGGAAATCCGCATTGCCGGGGGCCGCGAAGTGCAACTGCGCCACCTCCAGCCCCTCGGCCTCTACGCCGCCAACTCCATCTTCATCGGCGACTACCTCACAACCCCCGGCCAAGCCGCCCAGGCTGACTTTGATATGATCCGCGATGCGGGCTTCGTCCTCGAAGGCCCCGATGGCGAAGCCCTACCCGAGATGGGGTGAGAGCCCCTCGGTTTAGGGCTCTAGGATGAAGCCTTGCGTTGGGCTTCCACCCTTGGAAACGCAAACCTCACCCCCAGCCCCGCTCCCGGTCGGGAGATGGGGTCTAGAAACATCCTCAAAGTCCTCTCCCAATGTGGGAGATCGATTTAGGGTGCAGTTTGGTTCCCGTCAAGATGGGCTAAATCAGGGCAGTAGAGCAAGTTTGTCATCGGAAGATTGCAGTATTTAGCTGATTTCAAACGGCGGTTAGATCCTGTGCTAGCCTCAGGCCAAAGGGATGTCTCCGTCCAGACAAAGCCCCGTTCAGGAACGGCGGCCCCCCTTGATGGCCCTCGGCTCATCCCGTCCCCCACTTCCGAATTGCCCTATGCGTTACCTCCGTCGTCGCCCCATTCTGGCCTTTTTCCTCGGTCTTTGCGCCGTGTTTCTCTGGAACTGTGGCCCAGGCGGTTTCTCCCCAGGAACAACCGTTGATTCGCCAGAAACGGTCCAGGCTGCCTTGGTGAACTCGGTATTACCCAAGATTGACGTACGGGATGAGGTGGTGTCCGACGAGATGACCACCCGCTACACAACGGATCAGATTGCTGAGCCTATTCCCCGTAGCGAAGACTTCCCCCTCCATGCGGCTCAGCCCAGCGGTGGGAATACGGTTTATGTGGAAATTTTCAGCTCTTCTGAAAAGGCCAATGTGAACCGCCAAAACGAGCGCTGGCTGGTGGAGGTGGCCGATACCTTTAACCAGCGCCAGGAAATCCTGCCCTCTGGGGAGGTGATTCAGGTGGGGGTGCGCCAGGTGCCTTCGGGAACGGCGGCGCGGATGCTGGGGGCCGGAGTGGCTCAGCCCCAGGGCTACAGTCCGTCTAACGACCTCTGGGTGGCGATGATCCAAAGCGAGGACGTGCCCGTAACCCCGGTGGCGGCGCGGCTGGTGCCCAACACCGCTGGCTGGGTGCTGCCCAAGGCAGTTTACGACCAACTGGCGGAAAATGGCACCGTCAGCTTTGATCGCCTGCTGGCGGCCATTGCCTCGGAGCAAATCACCGTGGCCTACCCCAACCCCTACTCCAGTTCCACCGCCCTCAACCTGCTCTATACCCTCTACTGGCGAGCCGCAGGGCACCAACAACGCGGTGGCCAACTGACCACGGCGGAACTGCAAACGCCCCAGGTCAACTCGGTGTTTGACCAGTTCCAGGCCCAGGTGCTCATTACCACCGCCACCACCCTCGACCTGCAAGAACTCTTCCTGCGGGATCAGTCCAATCTGCAAGCTTTCCCCCTGGAGTACCAAAACTACTTCGCCCTGCGCCAAGTGCCGGGGTTTGAAAACACCGAATTTGTGCCCTTTGGCCTCCCCCACAACAATCCCCTGGTGGGCTTTGGCTGGAATACTCCCCAACAGCAAGCGGCCCTAGAACGGTTTGCGGCCTTTGCCCAGTCCCCCGACATGCAAGCCCTCGCGACCCAGCAGGGGTTTGTGGAAACCGACTACCTCAAGGCCGGAGAGTTTCCCCCAATCCCCCAGGGCGATGTGCTGCTAGCAACTCAGTCGAACTGGAAACTACGGAAGGATGGGGGCCGCACCGTCTATATGTCCCTGGTGATCGACACCAGCGGATCTATGGAAGGCGAACGGATGCAGGCCGTTCAAGATGGGCTACGCATTGCCGCTGGGCAAATCAACCCCGGTAACTACGTCAGCATCATCACCTTCGACGATACCCCCGTGCGCCGACTCCCCCTAGATCCCTTTGACCAACGGCAACACCAGCGCTTCTTGGCCACGGTGGATCGGTTGCGAGCCGATGGTGCAACGGCGATGTACGACGGTGTTATGGTGGGCCTAGCCGACCTCATGGAGAAAAAAGCCGCCGACCCCACCGGGCGCTTTTACCTACTCCTGCTTACCGATGGCGACGTCAACCGGGGCTTCAAATTCGACGCGGTGAAGGACATCATGGCCTATAGCGACGTGCGCTTCTATCCCATTGCCTACGGCGAGGTTAGCCAAAGCGAACTCCAGGCCATCGCCGGTCTGCGGGAATCCACCGTACAACAGGGTAGCCCCAATAACGTTCAAAGCTTGTTCAAAGACCTCTTCCAAGTGAATCTCTAGCCCCAGAATCGACGTTGCACTTGGGTACATTGCTGCGCGAATGCACCCTTGTATGTTGGGGGAGTCGAAAATAGACCCAG
>JALQST010000288.1 GCA_023264315.1 Nodosilinea sp. BSH.14 | reverse complement strand
GGGGATTTTTCAGCGGGGCTACCCGTGGCTCAGCCCGCTACGTGCTGGAGCGTCGGATTGGGGTGTCTTCCCCGGTGCTGATTGCCATGGAAGATGCCCCCGGCAAACCCGATCCGACTGGATTATTTGAGGTGGTGGATCACCTGACGCAACAGCACCAGCTTCCTCCCGATTTGCCCGTCCTCTACGCTGGAGACACCGTCGCGGATATGCAAACCTTGGCCCATGCCGCAGCCCAGCGTCCGCAACGACGGTGGATTGGGGTTGGAGTGCTGCCTCCCCACGTC
Organism: Nodosilinea sp. BSH.14; assembly: GCA_023264315.1. Classification (GTDB taxonomy): domain Bacteria; phylum Cyanobacteriota; class Cyanobacteriia; order Phormidesmidales; family Phormidesmidaceae; genus Nodosilinea. Next base: position 3,979 of record JALQST010000288.1, on the reverse strand, counting down.
ACCGCCATCGGGGGCGACTATTGCCAGGCCTACCGCGACAGCCTCATCAAAGCTGGGGCGGCGGCGGTGGTCGATTCCGTGGCCCAGTTCACGGCCCAGGCGTTCCCGACACTGCTGGCCTCTGCATCGGGGGCATCGTCCTAGGAGATCCCAACAACGGATTTACGGAAGGCCAAGAGCCAACTACACTCAGGGAACATTGAATCTTATCTCAGTGGTCAAACCTATGGGTATCGGGCGTTTGAGTCGGGCAGTGTGGGGAACGGTGGCGCTGACGGTGGGTCTTGCGCTGGGGGGGCCGGTGTCGGCCCAGGCCGCTGAGACCGTGGTACTAGAACTGGGTCTGTTCAGTCGGTCGGTGCCGGTGTCGGCCCTAGAGGAATTTTCCCAAAGCAACGAGGCGAATCGGGATCTGGCTCCGCTGCTGCGTCGCCTTACCCCGGCTCAGCGGGAGGGCTTTCGGGAAGGACTGAACGCCAGCCGAGAGGTGGATCTGGTTCCCCTCAGTCAGTGGTTTAACGACCCCATGGGGGAGCAGTCCCTCACCTTTTTGGGCAAGGTAATCCGTACCCAGGGGCGGCTCAATGGCTACCGGGGGCTGCGGGCCGCTGTGGTCATGTCTGCGGCTGAGGACGGCACCCTCTCCCTGATGGATGTCATTCGTCATTTCCCGACCGGCACCCTGCGCCTCGATTTGGCCCAACTGCTCTACAACGCCCAGCGCACCTTGGACGAGGCCGCCCTAACTGGGACCGTGCTGGCGGCTGTGCGGGCTGAATCGCAGCAGGAGGCGACCCAGCAAGCCATCGACATCTCCCGCCTGCCCGACCTCACCCAACCCGGCCCCCACGGCAGCCGTCAACGGTCGTTACAACTCACGGACCCCGCCCGCAACCGCACCGTTCCCGTGGAAGTTGTGGTGCCTGAGGATTTAGCGACCCTTCCCGGCCCGGTGCCGGTGGTGGTGATTTCCCACGGTTTGGGTGATCGCCCCAGCAGCTTCCTAGACATTGCGGCCCATGCCGCTTCCCACGGGATCGTGGCTGTGCTGCCGGAACACATTGGCAGCAACTTTACCCAGCAGCAGGCCTTGCTGAACGGCATGGCGCGGGAAAACTTTTTGCCCCAGGAATTTCTCGACCGACCCCTCGATGTGCGGTTTGTGCTGGATGAGCTGAGCCGCCGTAATGCCGATACCTTTGGCGGACGGCTGGACTTAGATAGCGTGGTGGTGGTCGGCCATTCCTTTGGTGGCTATACGGCCTTGGCTCTGGGCGGAGCCACCATCGACTTTAACCGCTTGGCTGAACGCTGTGACCCCAGCAGCAATATTTTGGCGGATGCGGCCCTGCTGCTGGAATGCCGTGCCCTGACCCTGCAAAATCAGCCTGCCGTGGTGGAGCAACTGGGCCAAACCGGGGTGGCCGATGAACGGGTGGCCCTGGTGATGGCCTTTGCCCCGGTGTCCAATCTTTTTGGCCCGCAAGGCATGGCCAAGGTGCAACGTCCGGTGATGATTCTTGGGGGTGCCCTCGATATCCTGGCCCCTGTGGTGCCCCAGCAGGTATCAGCCTTTAGCTGGCTCACCACCCCCGACCGCTATCTCTACCTGGCGGACAACACCTCCCACAGTCCGGTCTTCACCCGTTCCATCAGCCAGTTACTCAACTTTGACGACGACCTGGAAAAGAGCCTAGACGAGGCCATGAGCCTTTCTCGGGGGGTAAACAAGGCGCTGATCGTCGCCTTTACCCAGGTCTATGGGGCCAACCGGCAGGAATTCAGCCCCTTCCTCACCGCCTCCTATACAGAAACCGTGAGCGCCGATCCCTTTCGTTTTCACCGGGTGCGATCCCTGCCCGACGACATTACTCAGATCCTCGCCCCCCAACCCTAGCCCCATCCCTGGATGGCCCAGGAATGGGCAGGCCTAAACCTAGGGAGAGAAGTCGTATTCGGTCATCTCCAGGCGACACCCGTCTTCCTGGTTGAGGGCACGTTTGATGGGGTTGATGTCTCGGAACCCTTCTGAGCCCTGCTGGTCGAGGGATTCAGAAAAACGATCAGCAAAGGTGGACACACAGGAATTGCCGCTGGCAGCCAGTTGGTCAAGGGCGACCTGGGCACTGTTCAGATCCCATTGCCCGACGGCTCTGTACAGTTGCTCCCAGGCCCGTTCGTCTTGGGTGGCGGTGGCCGCTTGACGTTCGTAGCGCTCTAAAATCTTGAAGGCCAGCCAAAAGCTGAGGCCCAAAATGCTGGCCACACCCAGGGAGAGGAGGCATCCGGCCCAAGGAGATCGCCGGGGGGAACGGGCGATCTCGGCCCCGCCCTGCTTCGTCAGTTGGCTGTAGTAGCTAACAAAGGGCGGCATCTGATCGACAAACCAAACCTCGATGTCACTGCCTTTTAACTGTTCGGCCATGGCATAGACTGCCTCCCACTGCTGATCGGGGGTAAGGCCAGCGATCACCGGCTTCTGGTCGGGAAAGTGGCGGCGCTGAATGTCCAGATCCTCCGCAGCGGCCTGGAGCGACTCGGCCTGGAGCGTATAGGCACACCGAATGAGGTAATCCTGGGTCAGGATGTCCACTTTTTTGCCGCTAGGCACGGGCACCTGGCAGTAAACATCGTGCCCGTGCTGCTCTAACCAGCGGGACAGGAAGGACTGTAGGATTTCTAAATTTGAGAACTCCATAAAGGCGGTCGAACTACCGGAGGGAATGAACCGCCACCTTCACCAGGAAAGCGCGGCTTGCCCTACATCTTATTGCGCATTCCGTTTGGTGGCACAGGGATTACCATGGAGAACACAGTCTGCGGCGATGGGTACGGATGGTGGCCATTGCCCATCGCCCTAGTGGTGGAGTACACCCGGCTTGGGTATACCCCATCGGTTTAGCCCCTAGGCGGCGAGGAGTTGGCGCAGCACGTACTGCAAAATACCGCCGTTGAGGAAGTATTCCACCTCATCCAGGGTGTCGATGCGGCAGAGTAGGGGAACGTCGGTAGTGGTGCCATCGGCGCGGTGGATCACTAGGGTGACGGTCATGCCGGGTTGAATGCCGCCGCTGAGGCCCGTTAGGTCGAAGGTTTCAGATCCATCGAGGTTCAGCACCCCGCGATGGGTGCCCTCTGTGAACTGAAGCGGCAACACGCCCATGCCCACCAGGTTAGAACGGTGGATGCGCTCGAAGCTTTCGGCGACCACGGCTTTTACTCCCAGAAGACGGGTACCCTTCGCCGCCCAGTCGCGGGAGGATCCGGTGCCGTATTCCTTGCCAGCAATGACGATCAGCGGAGTACCCTCGACCTGATACTTCATCGAGGCATCGTAGATGGAGAGCACCTCGCCATCGGGCATGTGCTTGGTGACGCCGCCGGAGGAACCGGGCACCATCTCGTTCTTGAGGCGAATGTTGGCGAAGGTGCCGCGCATCATGATTTCGTGATTACCCCGCCGAGAGCCGTAGGAGTTAAAATCTGCCGCGACGACGTTGTTGCCCACCAGGTAGTGACCCGCCGGACTGTCGGCCTTGATCGCCCCAGCTGGGGAAATGTGGTCGGTGGTGATGCTGTCACCTAGGATGGCCAGGGGACGGGCACCAAGGATATCGCCAAAGCCTTGCCCACTCGTGCTCGTGGCCATATCTACAAAGTAGGGGGGATTTTGCACATAGGTGCTTTCGCCCTGCCAGGGGTAGGTTTGCTGCTCCACGGTGTCGATCTGCTGCCAGCTTTCGGTGCCGAGGAAGACGTTGCTATAGCGGCTGCGGAACATGTCCGGGGTGAGAGCTTGGGCCATCACTTCTTGGATTTCGGCGGCACTGGGCCAAATGTCCTTCAGGTAGACCGGATTCCCTTCGGAGTCTTGGCCAATGGGATCGGTCTTCAGGTCAATCGCGAGATTACCCGCAATGGCGTAGGCTACCACCAGGGGCGGCGAGGCCAGGTAATTCGCCTTGGTGTGGGGGCTAAC
>JALQST010000287.1 GCA_023264315.1 Nodosilinea sp. BSH.14 | reverse complement strand
CCCAAACCCACGCCGCCCTCTACCAAGTGGACAACCGCAAACAGGCCCTCGAAGCCGCCCTAGACCGGGTACAGCCCCAAGCGCTGGTCTAACCGTTCGTAATCCTGTGCCGTGGGTCGGACGGAAGCCCCGTGGGGTAGGTCGTCCGGTTGGGCCTGGGGAGGCCGGATTAAACAATTCCGCCGCGCGATGTAGCCCAAGGAGGTTGTCCGGTTGGGCCTGGGGAGGCCCCCAGCCGGACGTGGGGAAATCCCCAGGTCAGTAGGCCCCTTTGCCCAGTAGAACGATGCCGACGGTGGCTATGAGGATCTCCAGATCGAGGTTGATCGACCAGTTATCGATGTAGTGGAGGTCGAGGCGGGCCACGTCGTCGAAGGTGTCGATGTCGGAGCGGCCAGAGATTTGCCACAGCCCGGTAACACCCGGGAGAACTTGGTGGCGGATGTCGTGCCAGCCGTCAAACTTGGCGACATCGCGCAGGGGCAGCGGGCGCGGCCCCACCAGGCTCATTTGCCCACAGAGCACGTTGAATAGTTGGGGGATCTCATCGAGGCTGGTGCGGCGCAAGATGGAACCCACCTGCGTCACCCTGGGGTCGTGCTTGACCTTGAACAAAATGCCGTCGGCGGTTTCGTTGTGCTGCTCAAGCTGGGCCTGTTGCTGGGGAGCATCGGCGGCCATGGTGCGAAATTTCCAGACCTGGAAGGTCTTGCCGTGGAGGCCCGCCCGTTCCTGCCGGAAAAAGATCGGGCCAGGGGAATCGAGCCGGATGGCCACGCCAATCACCAGAAACAGGGGGGCAAGCATCAGCACCCCCAGGCCCGCCCCCACGTAGTCCAGCCCGCGCTTGAGGCGATAGTCCCAGCCGCCCGCCAGGGGATCCTCTAGGCACAGGGTAGGCAGGCCCGCCACGGTTTCCGGTTGGCCCCGGCGATAGAGCATATCCCGACTGGTGGGGATCAGTTGCAGGGGCAGTCCGGCCCGCCGCAGTTTCCAATACAGTTCTGAGGCCAAATCGGCGGAGGGGATACTTTCCGCCAGCACCAGGGTGGCCTGAGAGGCGAGGATAGCCTGGTAGGTGGCGTTGGAGTTGGCCGTGGTGGCCAGGGCCGCGCCAATCACCGGAGCATTGGCCCGCTGCCGTAAAACATCCGCTAGGGGCTTGATTCGCTGGGCGGGGGCAATGAGAAACACGCGAGTGGGGTGGTAGGTCTTTTCGAGGGGGCGCAGGGCCAGGATCATCACCACCCGGGCCACCACCACAAAGCTCACGCTACTCAGCCAAGCCGAGAAGAACAGAGACCGGGGTAAGTCCAGCTTGGGATCGTAGAAATACATGGCCACCAGGGCCGTCAGGTAGACCAGGCTCACCAGTTTTCCGGCCCGCAGGTAGTTTTTCACCTGGCGACTAGATCGATATAAGCCAGCATAGCTAAACAGCCCCAGGGTGTAGGCCACCATCACCCAAAAGAGGCTGGGCAAGCCTAGCCACGTCCACCACACCAACTGGGCTGGAATGGGCGAAAACAACTGATTCAGCGACCGAGCCAGGTACCACGAGGTCGCCAGAGCCAGGATATCCCCAGCCATAAGCACCAGCCCACGCCGGGTAGACCAGGTGAGGGCATCCCGGAGATGCAGGCGACGGGGAGCCCGGAGATCCTGGGATCGGGGGCGGCGGAGATGGGGCCGAGACTTAAACACAGTGGGCGCGGCACGGTGACAATCCATAGAATACCCCTCTCGTTTTTGAGGGAAAAGCGTAGGCGGCTGAGTTAGTATTCCGCAATTTCTCGGAGAAACCATCAGCGCACCCTGGAGTGCCCCATTTCTTGACATCGCGTTACGGACGCCCGTCAACGGATCCCATCGGAGTCATCTGTTCTCAACCATCAGGGCTAACAGCGGGTAAAGATGGCGCGATAGACCGGCAGACCCTGGTCGAGGGTGACGCGCTCGCGGTCGGTTTGGGCCGGAAAGGGGCTCTCGGGCAGCCAATTCTGGGCGGTGCGGGAAAATTGGGGATGCTCGCCCAGGCGCTCTACCATATCCAGGGCCAGTTCCTCCACATCCGACTGAACCACCACCCGTCCCCCCACGGGCAGGAAGTGGGCCAGTTCATTCATCAGGGCCGGTTGCAGCACCCGGCGTTTTTGGTGGCGCTTTTTAAACCAGGGATCCGGAAACTGAATAGACACCTGTTGGAGCGGGCTGGCCGCGCCCCAGCTTTCCATCAGGGGCCGAAGGGAGAGATTGGCGTTGCAAAACATCAGATGGAGGTTGGTGAGGCCCAGTTCCTCCTTGCGCCGCTGGGCCTGCTCCACCAGGGGTTTGCGAATTTCGAGGCCGAGGAAATTCCACTCCGGCTGAAGCCGCGCCATCTCCATGGCAAAGATGCCCTTGGCGCTGCCAATGTCGATGTGCAGGGGCCGTTGCGGCTGGGCAAACGCCTGATTCCAGTCCGGCAGGGCGATGGGAATCTGGTATTTTTCACTGAGTGGATTAACGTGCTGGCGCACCCGAACAACCGCCACAGGCCGACCTATCTGATAAAACTCCAATTTTCTATCATGCCACAGCCCCCCCTAGAGCTATCGTCGTCCCCTGGTTCGAGCGTCCCTGGCTTGACAACCGATCCGGTCAATCCCCCGGACGCCAGTTCCCCTACCCCTGTGGCCGCGCCACCGCCCCTACAGCCTGGGGATCGGCTAGTGGTGGTGGCTCCCAGCGGTGCCCTGCGGGAGCTAGACGCCCTGCGGCAGGGGATCGATCTGTGGCGCAGTTGGGGCTTTGAGGTGGAGGTCCCCACGGCGGTGGGGGGGCGATGGGGCTATCTGGCGGGGCGCGATGAGGAGCGCCAGCGAGCCTGGATGGAGGCTCTGACGAACCCCGACTACCGGGCGATTCTGTGTGCTCGGGGCGGCTATGGGGGAGCCAGGGTGCTAGAGCAGGGGCCGTGGCCAGAGGTGATTCCTCCCAAGTGGCTGGTGGGCTTTTCGGACATTACCAGCCTGCTGTGGGGCGGCCTGGGTCGGGGGCTGAGGGGCCTCCATGGGCCACTGATGACTACCCTCGCCAACGAACCGGAGTGGTCGCAACAACGGCTGCGGGCGCTGCTGATGGGGCAAGCCGTACCGGCTTTGCGGGGGCTGGGCTGGGGCGGAGGTCGGGTCACGGGGACGCTGCTGCCCGCCAATTTGACCGTGGCCACCCACCTGCTGGGCACCCCCTACGAACCCAACCTAGACGGCGCGATTTTGGCCCTAGAGGACGTGACCGAAGCCCCCTACCGCATTGATCGAATGCTGACCCACTGGCGCATGATGGGCAAGCTCAAGGGGGTGAAAGGCATTGCCCTAGGCCGTTTCAGCCGTTGTGAGCCCGCTGACCATGTGCCCAGTTTCACGGTAGAGGAGGTGCTGCGCGATCGCCTCGGTGATCTGGGTATCCCCATTGTCTCCGGCCTGCCCTTTGGCCACGATGGCGACAACGCCACCCTACCCGTGGGGGTATCGGCCCATCTCAACGGCAATCAGGGCACCCTGGCCATCCTGTAGCCCATCGCGGGATGCAATCCCAGGCTTAAGCCCAATCCTGTCCCCCGCTCATGGCCCCTGATCATAGCCCTCAAGGTGGCCCTTAGCCCGATGCCGCCGCCCTAGGCTGAGGCCACCACTGCCGGGGCGGTGGTGGTGCGGCGTTGGTTGATTTGGGTGATAAAAAACTCCTCTAGGCTGGGGCGGGCCTGGTGGAGGGAGATCAGTTCGGCTCCCATCTCCGAAAGCTGTTGAATAAAGGGATAGGGGTTGCCGCTGAGGTAGCCATGCCAGAGATCGCCCTGCACGGTCAGGTGTTCCAGCCAGGGATCAAGCTGGCTAAAGGATCCACCTCGCCCTTTGATTTGGTACTGGTCGGCGGTACCCAGCAGATCGCTGAGGTGGCCCACGCAGACTAGATCCCCCCGATCCAAAAGGGCGATGCGATCACAAATCACCTCCACGTCGGACAAAATGTGGCTGTTAAAGAAGATGGTTTTCCCCTCCCGCTTGAGGGCCAAAATAATTTCCCTGACCTGAAACCGCCCGGTGGGATCCAGCCCCGACATCGGCTCATCCAAAAAGACCAAATCCGGGTCATTCACCAGGGCTTGGGCAATGCCAATGCGTTGCAGCATCCCCTTGGAGTATTGCCGCAGTTGCTTCTTCTTGGCGGCGGACTGGGGCAAGCCCACCAAGTCCAAGAGTTCCACAATGCGGCGCTGGCGGGCCGCAGCGGAGAGGCCAAACAGCCCAGCCGTGTACTGCAAGAATTCCCAC
>JALQST010000286.1 GCA_023264315.1 Nodosilinea sp. BSH.14 | reverse complement strand
TCAGGGGAGAGCAAGTCCTGCACAAAGGCGGCGGCGAGGTCAAAGTTGCCGCCCTTGTAACTCGTGAGGCTAACGGCGATGGCGGGCATTCCCTCCATCGCGCCCTCCATGGCGGCGGAGACGGTGCCGGAGTAGAGCACATCCGTACCCAGGTTGGCCCCGTGGTTAATGCCGGAGACTACCACATCGGGCGGAGTTTCCAGCAGCGCCCCCAGAGCCAGCTTCACGCAGTCCGAGGGCGTGCCAGAACAAGCCCAGGCTTGGATTTCGGGCGGATAGAGGTCGGTGACGGGGTCAGCCCGCAGGGGTTTGTGCATGGTGAGACCGTGGCCCGTGGCGGATCGCTCCCGGTCGGGGCAGACCACCGTGACCCGATGCCCTGCGGCGGCCAGGGTTGCGGCCAGGGTACGTACCCCCAGCGCCAAAATGCCATCGTCGTTACTGACCAGGATGTTCATGCAGGTGCCCATACGCCCTTAAAATAGTCAAAGCTTAGCCATCTTTGTACTATTGTCCCGCACTGCGTAACCCAGGATGACCACCGCACCCACCAGCCTAGAATCTGATCTGATGGCGCTAAAAGCCGCCGCCCAGGAGGCCATTGCCGCCGCCGCCACCCTCGATGACCTGGAGCAGGTACGGGTGGGATATTTAGGCAAAAAAGGGCAGTTGTCTAAGGTGTTGGGAGGCATGGGCAAACTGTCCACCGAGGATCGCCCCCGCATTGGTGCCCTGGCCAACGAAGTGAAGGATGTGATCCAAGGCCAGCTAGAGCAGTCTAAAACCGCCCTGGAAACCGCCAAGCTGGAGGCCCAACTGGCCACCGAAACCCTGGATGTCACCATGCCGGGGGTGTTTCGGCCCCAGGGGCGGGTGCATCCCATCAACAGCGTTATTGACCGCATTGTCGATATTTTCGTCGGACTGGGCTACACCGTCGCCGATGGCCCGGAAATCGAATCCGACTATTACAACTTCGAGGCGCTGAACTTTTTGCCCGATCACCCCGCCCGCGACATGCAGGACACCCTCTACCTGCCCAACGGCGACCTGATGCGGACTCACACCTCCAATACGCAAATTCGCTACATGCAGAGCCATGAGCCGCCCCTGCGGGCCGTGGCCATTGGCCGCTGCTATCGGCGCGACACCGTAGACGCCACCCACGCCGCCGTCTTCCACCAAATCGAATTCTTTGCGGTCGATAAAAACATCACCTTCACCGACCTGCGCGGCACCATCAAGGTCTTCCTCGAAGCCCTCTATGGCGACTTGCCCGTGCGCTTCCGGCCCAGCTACTTCCCCTTCACCGAACCCTCCGCCGAGGTGGATGTGCAGTGGCAGGGGCAATGGCTGGAGGTGCTGGGCTGCGGCATGATCGACCCCAACGTGCTCAAAGCCGTGGGCTACGATCCCGATGTCTACACCGGATTTGCCGCTGGCCTAGGGGTCGAACGCCTCGCCATGGTGCAGCATCAGATTGACGACATCCGCCGACTCTATTCCAGCGACCTACGCTTCCTGCGACAGTTTTAGATCACGGAATTAGCCATCCAGGTATTCCCACTGGCGGAAGGTGGCCGCTTGGCCGTAGGGGGTGCCGAGGTCGTCAGTAACTGTCCAAACGATGGCGTTGTGAATGTAAAACCGTCGTCCAGACTTGGCAATGCGTATCCCCCGATAGTCTCGAATAAAGCCCTGTCGAGTCACAGCAGACAGCAATTGCGCCCGCTCTTCCCGATTGGGCAACTCCGCCGACAGCCGAGAGGGGAGGGTCGTAAACTCCTCCCAGGAGAACTCAAACAGCCGTTGGGCCATGGCGTTGGCGTAGTTGAAAATGGGATCGGCCTCGGTGCCGTGGGACACGACCACAAAGTCCGCCTCGTATAGGGCTTGACCCGCCGCAGATCCGGTCATGTCGGGAGGGATTAAATCCTGACCCAGCAATCGACAAAAGCTAGACCGGAGCCGGTCAACATGGTCAGCCCAGTCATGATTTTGCGGATTGGGGGCAGCATCCTGGGTCATGGTCACACTTAGCAGGGGATCTCAAGGGAGCCATCATCGCCGCAGTATCGATGGGGTCTGGGCCAACGAGATATCTAGCCCCCATCCTGAAATGCCAAAGCCCTTGCACTGCAAGGGCTTTGGTGTACGGGCCATGCTGGAATCGAACCAGCGACCGACCGCTTAGAAGGCGGTTGCTCTATCCCCTGAGCTAATGGCCCTGGGGGGACATTGGTAGGCGGGGCTAGTTTCCCCGTGCGCCTATCTCAGACATCCATGGCGGCGATGAAACCGATGGATCTTAGCTACTCATCATAGACGACGACGCCCAGCCGTGGGCACCCCGTTCTGGCCGTTTGGTTGCACAGACCCATTCCAAGGCCGATTTCGTGTCTAAACGGTGATCCTGATTATGATTGAGGGGTCATCGTGCGCTACGAATCATGGCTATGAATGGGTCTGTGCAACCCCCAGGCAGTGAGTCACCTCAGCCACCATCCCGATCTCCTCGCTCCCGATGGCCCGTTGTGTTAGGGGGGCGGGTCGTCCGTCATCGTGCCCTGATCGTCGCCAGTGGCCTACTCATCCCTATGGCCATAACTCCCCTGGCCTGGGCCAATGGTCGCTGGGGCAGCGTAGTCTATGTCAACACTCCCGCCGGCTACGCGCTCAACAGCCGTTGGGGGCCAGGAACCCACTTCGGCGTCCATCAAAAGAATGGGCGCGGCTGTCCCCTCGAACTCTCTGGCGTGAGCCGTCAAGGCTGGCGGCAACTCACCAATGGCACCTGGGTGGCGGGTAATTGGGTGACGACCACTCCCCCCCGCGAGCGCATGGCCTGCGTCAGCACCCCCACGTTTCAAACGGTGGCCGTGGTGAACACCCCTCCGGGCTATGCCCTCAACATTAGAAGCGGCCCCGGCACCAGCTATACCCTGGTGGGGCAATACGTCCACAGCAGCCGCCTTCCCTTTACGGGCCGCTTTAATGGCGCTTGGACTGAATTGACCGATGGCACCTGGGTAGACGGCAGTTTTCTGCAATTTGCCCCTGGCCAAGGCCCCTCTGGTCGGCCCACGCCGCAGCCTACGCCCACGCCCACGCCCGTCCCAACCCCTGATCCCTACGTTCAAGACCTACAGCAGCGACTGAAGCAACTGGGCTACCTCCCCACTCACTTTGTCATCAGCGGGTTCTATGATGCCGAAACCCAGGCGGCGGTGCGCACGTTTCAGCGGATCAACGGGCTACCCGAAACGGGTATTGTTGATGCGGCAACGTGGCAAGCACTCTATAACGCCACGCGTCCGCCAGAACCGCCCGCCGTCCGTCAGATGCGCGTGAAGGCCGATGATCGCGAGTTTGTCGATGCCTTGGCTGGGCCGGGGCCAGAGTATGAACAAAGAACCCGCTACAGAAACGGAGATATTGTCACCACGACAGGGCGAGTCGTGGGCAATTGGACGGAAATTCAGGGCAACATGTGGATTTTTAGCGCTTGGCTCCAGCCAATCTAGCTGCTGAATCCGCAGCCTTGGCGGAGAACACCCCAGGTCGCATACCTGGGATGGGGGAACCGCATTATTCCACAACTTGCAGCCGCCCCTGGCTGAGTGCCTCGTAGACTCGATTAATCAGATCCGAGTCCGTAGAGCTGAGATCCCGCTGGGTGAGCAGGCTCATAATCATTTGCTGGTCACGGCGAGTGAGGCGTCGTGCGGCGAACATTTGTTCGATGGCTCGTTCAAGGGTAGACATGGCTCAAACTCTCGTGGCTATCAACGGGTAGATGGGAACGCACCGCAGATCCGTTCAGTCGAGGGAGGTTGCCGTCGCTTTATCCTACGGATCACGATTCCCCTATCCTAGGAAGCGACTGGAGCCCTGGCATCGGCAGGATAACCCAAGACGGCCTAGGGATCTTGCCCTCCTCGACCACGTAGACCGTATTTTTACTGGCGAGCTTGGCAATCAAGATCGGGACTTTCAGGGGGACTGTCAGCGCATCAAACGTCCTGCCCAAAAGAGGTTCGGGCATCTAGACTGCCCAGCATCCCTTGCTGTGGAATTACGCTTTGTAAACAACTCCCCTCCTATCGCCCCAAAATACTGAGGGGATACAGGGCCGCTAGCGTTTTGGCGGTGCTGAGGAATTCAGGAATTTTGCGGCGTCACAAAATCTCGTTTTGTATGGTAATGTAAAGACACCTAACGAAAAGCTCTCATTTTTCGCTGGGAATACATTTTCTAACTTAACGGATTAATACATCATGACCACGACTCTACAGCGGCGCGAAAGCGCCAACCTGTGGG
>JALQST010000285.1 GCA_023264315.1 Nodosilinea sp. BSH.14 | reverse complement strand
GCAGCCGCCATCGCCCGTTACATATCGTTATGGATTTCTCAAGTATCCCCCAGAAGTTCCCCTTTTGCAGGGATTCTTCCCTTGGGTCAGCCTAGGACAATTCCCCGTGGTGGGCAACGACCAGTTTTGCCAGGTGAGAATGTCCAGAGCTACCAATCTTCTTCGCTGGGGTATTGCTGCGGGGCTTTGCCGTGGCGTTCTAGAATTTCTACTTTAATCTTGGGCTTTTTCGGTTGGTTAGCCTTGCCCTTAGCGGATTTCTCCTTGGCAGATTTGCCTTTGCCACCCTTGGTCATGGCCGTTTGAAAGCCCTTGGTGGGTTCCTCGGGGATGGGTTCGATGGCTTCTAGTTCAACCTTAAATTCCCAGCAGTCGCCAAAATCAAACAGGTAGTCCATCGTTTCACCCACGGCGAGGGGTAGGTCGCCAATCAGCACTTCGGTGGCCAACAGGTCGGCGCTATCCATGTAGGGATGGAAGGCTCGGATGGTGCGACCGAGGGAATTTTTGTAGGTAAATTCGTAGAGGTGGTCGTGGTCAAAATCCACGGAGTCGAGGATGGCACTGCTGAAGGTGTCGAGGGTGGCTTCGGCGGGGATGGCGATGCGCCGCCACACCTTACCGAGGGAGACTTTGAAGATGTAGCGTCCCGGCTGAAAGGGGGTGCTGGGTACCGTCAGGCTGTGTTGCCATTCTGGAAAGTAGAACTGCAAAACGGACTGAAAATCCCCCAGAGGGCGGCGGGAGTCGATCATTCCAGGCCATTCGTAATCCACGGCATCGTAGGCGTAGCGCAGCAGGGTCATCAGGGCTTTGCCAAAGGGTTGGCTCTGAATGGCCTTGAACCGCCAGCCTTTGCCCGGTTCGGGTTTGCCGTGGGTGATGGTAATTAGGCCAAACATCTCCATTAGGGCCAGGTTGTAGAGGCCGGGATAGTGGGCAAAATTATATTGGATGGCGTAATTGGGCACCGATAGCTTGGCTTTTGCCGCAATGCGTTGCCAGCTTTGCAGGCAGCGATCCCCCACCAAATGCGGCCCAGATCGCTCCTCGCCCAGCATTTCGGGGTGGCTACGCAAGAACCACACCTCCAGCAGCGATAGGTATTGCTCGGTGGGGTTCAGGGCTTGCCAGGAGGCGTAGATGTCTGGGTTGGCCACCAGAAGCATTTGCTTACCCTGGGTGGCGACGGTGGTGAGGCCCGTGGCCCGCAGCAGCAAATACAACCCGTGCAAGTTGGGGTAAGACTTTTGCTGGGGCTGCTGCATCGCCAGGGTGAGGGGCTGGCTGAGGCGTTGGTTGAGGTCGGGCAGGGCTTTGCGGACAAACTGCTGGAGTTTGCCGCTGACGGGGATGCCTTCGGTGGCGGCGAGGTCTAGCAGAGTCTGAAAATCCTGGAGGATGGTGCCGGGGCTGGTGGTGGTGATAGTCTGTTCGCGCAACACCTGCCGATCCGCCTCCGAGAGGAGCGAGATCTCGGCGAGGCTGTTGTGCATCACAGACGTCCGTAACGAGGCCACGGGATTTTTGCCAAAGGCGAAGAGCGCGTCAATAGGATCGATTTCGTCTAGGTCGTCGAAATCGGTATCGTCTAGCTCTGGAAGGTCGGGGATGTTCTCCTCCAAACCCTGAATAAACGCTTCGGCTTCCTCTGAATCCATGCGCTCGATTCCAGCCAAAAACTGCTCCATCAGCGCCATCAGGTTTACCGGGGTACCCTCCGGGGGCAGTTCAATCCCCAGACGATCAAAGGCGGCCTGCATATCATCGGGCGGCGTGGTCATGGGGATCACTGGGGGCAGGGGGGGGAGTCCCGCAGACAGCGTTTTACCCTGGGTGCGCTTGGGCTTCATTCCCTGAGTCTTGCCTCCCTTGGGCTTCGCGCCCTGAGTCTGAGACGCATCGGGTGAGGCGGACTTCAGATTGGTTTGCTGAAACGCCTGAAACGCCTGAATCCCTTCCTGAGTGGTCATATCAAACCCCTTGGCCATGCCTTCCATCATCAGTTGCTTGGCCATGCCGCCCCGACTCGGGTCAAACATCCATTCAGGAAACTGATCGGCAATGGATTCTAGATAGTTGGCAATTGCCTTAGCACTGCGAAAGCGATAGACCTCATGCAGGTACGTCCAAAAGGCCACCAGTTCGGGGATGGCGTCGTCGGTTTCGCTGGGGTCGGCCAAGACAAGCCTGCGCGGTAGAAAATCCTCCATCACCATTTGGGCCTCGCCCTTGGTCATTTTGGGCAGGGTGTAGCCCCCGTAGCGCAGGGCAAATGCAATAAAGGTTTCAATCCAGTCGCCGCCTTTGGGATACAGCTGGATATGGGCTTTTCCCGCCCTAGAGTTGGCGAAACTCTCTAAAGCGCCCTGGATATAATCGTCAAGCAGCGGCTCCGCTTGGCCGTAATCGAGGTTATCAAGTTGATGTACCAGAAAACCCATGACCACATCCCCCTTTTGAACCTAAGACGCTGGGCCTAGGCTATCGCAACACCCCCTAGTTCAGGAATGCCCATGACAGAAATGTTTAGGACAAAAAGGCTGAGGACAGAAAGGCTGAGAATGCAATGCCCCTGCGACGGGACGGCTAAAACCCTAGGGAATTCCTGTGCATTCCGGCGATGGGGAAGGTTTTTCGGCGTTGTGTCAGCCAGCCAGCCTTTTATGATGGCGTTGGGTTGTGTTTTATGGTTTTCTCGGCACGATGGCTAGTGTAAATTCTCCAACGGAAACGGCAATGGATGCCGACGTGATTGTGATTGGCAGCGGCATCGGCGGCCTGTGCTGTGGGGCGTTGCTGGCCCGATACGGTCTGCGGGTGACAATCTGCGAAAGCCACACCATCCCCGGCGGTGCGGCCCACGGTTTTGAACGGCAGGGGTTCCGGTTTGATTCTGGGCCGTCGTTATATTCCGGGCTGTCCTCGCGACCCTCCACCAACCCCCTGCGCCATGTGCTGGATGCGATTGGCGAAGCGGATAGCCTCGCCTGGGCCAACTACGACACCTGGGGCGTGCGCCTGCCCGAGGGCGACTTTGATACCACCGTGGGCAACGACCAGTTTTGCCAGGTGTTACAACGGCTGCGGGGGGAACAAGCAGTGCAGGAATGGCGGCAACTTCAGCGGGTGATGGCCCCCCTGGGACGGGCGGCGACGGCCCTACCTCCGGCCACCTTGCGGCTGGATTGGGGTGCCCTGAAAACGGTGTGGCCCTACGGCTGGGCGTTGTTGCAGAATGCCCCCGCCCTGGCCCAGTCTAGCCAGCCGTTTAGTACCGTGCTCAACCGCACTGTGACGGATCCCTTCATCCGCAACTGGATGGATATGCTGTGTTTTTTGCTCTCCGGCCTGCCCGCCGAGGGTACCAGCACCGCCGAAATCGCCTTTATGTTTGCCGAGTGGTATCGACCAGGGGTGACGCTGGACTATCCCATCGGCGGCAGTGCGGCCCTGGTGAATGCCCTGGTGCGGGGGCTGGAGAAATTTGGCGGCACCCTGCGCCTCGGTGCCCATGTTCAGGAAATTTTGGTGCACAACGGACGGGCCACGGGGGTGAAACTCCGTTCCGGGGAAGTCCTCACAGCGGGGACGGCGGTGGTGTCCAATGCGTCGATTTGGGATACTCTGCCGCTGCTGCCTATGGGTGCCTTGCCCCAATCCTTTGTGGACGAACGCAAGGCGATGCCCACCTGTCCCAGCTTTTTGCACCTGCACCTGGGCATTGATGCCACGGGTCTGCCGGACGACCTCGCCTGCCACTACATCACCCTCCAAGACTGGGAACTTGGCATCACCGCGCCCCAGAATTTGATTGTGATGTCCATCCCCACGGTGCTGGATCCGTCCCTGGCCCCAGCGGGCAAACACACCATCCACGTTTACACCCCCGCCACCGAACCCTACGACCTCTGGCAAGGGTTGGATCGCCGCAGCGCTGACTATGCCGCCCTCAAAGCCCAGCGAGCTGAACCCCTGTGGCAGGCGCTGGAGCGGGTGATTCCCGACGTGCGGCAACGGGTGGAGGTGGAACTGGTGGGCACACCCCTCACCCACGAACGCTTTTTACGCCGGTATCACGGCAGCTATGGCCCCGCCATTTCCGTGCAGGACGGCCTGGTGCCCAGCGGCAAAACGCCCCTCCCGGGCCTGTGGTGTACGGGGGACTGCACCTTCCCCGGCATTGGCTTGCCCGCCGTGGCCGCCAGCGGGTGGATCGTGGCGAATAGCCTAGTGCCCGTCGGCCCACAGCAGCAGGTCGTGCGGGCCTCCCTTGTAAACGGCACGTTCGGGCTGAGCCTGTCGAAGTCCTAATTCTTAGT
>JALQST010000284.1 GCA_023264315.1 Nodosilinea sp. BSH.14 | reverse complement strand
GACCAGTGGCCCCACTACCAAGCCTGGTTCTGCGACGGCCTAGAGCGCTTCTATGAGGTGTTCTTCGAGCGCATCAAACAGCTTGATGCCAACGGCTACCACGCGGTGCCCCGCCAGCGGGTTTCGGCCCTCACCGATGTCCTGATTTTGCCCGCCAGTCAGCGAGGCTAGGGATGGCTATGGCGTCGCTCTGTCCCTGTGGATCGGGGGGCGCGGTGGAAGCCTGTTGTGGTCGCTACGTGCTGGGGGCCGCCCACGCGCCGACGGCAGAAGCCCTGATGCGATCCCGCTACACTGCCTTTGTCCTGGGTGAGGTGGATTACCTGATTGCCACCCATCACCCCACCCAGCGTCATCCCAACGAACGGCAGCAGCTTGTCAAAAGCCTGGAAAACACCGACTGGCTAGGGTTGCGGGTGCTGAAAACCCAGCAGGGCCAGGGGGAAGATCGCCAGGGGCAGGTGGAATTCATCGCCTACTACCAAGACCCCAAGCCGGGGCAAATCCACGAACGATCTCGCTTTGTGAAGCAACGGGATCGCTGGTTTTATGTGGATGGCGATCCATTGCCGCCGATCCTGCCGCGCCCTAAGGAACCCTGCTGGTGTGGCAGTGGCAAGCGTTACAAAGGCTGCCATGGATAGGGCCAGTTCTCCGTTGGCCGTCATGATGCCCATAATTTTGTTAAGTTAGCCAAGGATTTTATCGCTTTGCCGATCCCATGACCCTTGCGATTGATTTTGGCACCAGCAATACCGTGGTGAGCCGTTGGAATGCCGCCCTGCAACAGCCGGAAACCGTGGCCCTACCGGGGTTAAGCGTTGTGCTGGAAAACGATCCGCCCTTGGTGCCCAGTTTGGCCTACGTGGAACGGTTGGGGGCGGCGGGGATCGTGGCGGGGCAGGCGGTGCGCGATCGCGGACTGGATGTGGCCACCGATGCGCGGTTTTTCCGCAATGTGAAGCGGGGCATTGGCGTGCCTTGGCGCGGCTTTTTGCCCGACATTGAGGGCCAGACCGTCACCTTTGATCAGGTGGGCCAATGGTTTTTGGAGGCCGTGCTCACCCAGGCCAAGGCTCAGACCGGGGAGGGCGACAGCCTGGTGTTTACCGTGCCGGTGGACAGTTTTGAAGCCTATCGCCTGTGGCTGGGGGAACTGGCGGAACGGCTCGACTTTGCCCAGGTGCGGATGATCGACGAACCCACCGCCGCCGCCCTCGGCTATGGCCTCAGCCAGGAGAAAACCCTGCTGGTGATGGACTTTGGCGGCGGCACGCTGGATTGGTCACTGGTGCAGTTGGCGGCTCCGGTGGAAAAGGCTCCGACGGGCTTCCTGCTGAAGTGGGGCCGCAAGGGGCCAGACCAAGCCAGCGCCCAAAAGCCCCAAATCGCCCGAGTTCTAGCCAAGGCCGGGGAGAACCTGGGCGGGGCCGACCTCGATAACTGGCTGCTGGATCACTTCCACCAGACCCAGGGGCTGCCCGTGTCGGCCCTCACCCAACGGCTGGCGGAGCGGCTGAAAATTCACCTGTCGGCGGCCACCACGGCCCAGGAAGCCTACTTTGACGACGCGAACTTTGAGACCTACGATCTCAGCCTCAGCCGCGACCAGTTTCGCCACATCCTCGATCAGCACCAGTTCTTTGACCGCCTTGAAGCCAGCCTGAACCAAGTGCTTCAGCAGGCCCGTCACCAGGGGGTGGCCCCAGAGGACATTGAGGCGGTGCTGTTGGTGGGGGGCACGGCCCAAATTCCCGCCGTCCAAGCCTGGGTGCAAGATCGCTTCCCCGCTGAAAAAATCAAGGCCGACCGCCCCTTCGAGGCCGTGGCCCAAGGAGCCCTGCGCATCGGCCTAGGGCTGGAGGTGGAGGACTTCCTCTACCACAGCTACGGCATCCGCTACTGGGATCGGCGCAACAACGGCCACGGCTGGCATCCCATCATCCCGCAGGGCCAGCCCTACCCCATGGCCCAGCCCGTGGAACTCACCCTCGGGGCCTCCGTGGATCAGCAGCCCAGCATCGAGCTGATCATCGGCGAACTGGGGGAAGCCGCTACCCAAACCGAGGTGTTCTTTGAAAATGGTCGCCTCGTCACCCGCCAACTATCCGACGCTAACCGCACCGTTCAACCCCTCAACGACAGGGACGGGGGCCGCACCATCGCCCAGCTCAATCCCCCCGGATTTCCCGGCAGTGATCGGGTACGGGTCTTGTTTTCCGTGGATCGCGACCGGATGCTGCGGATCACCGTCGAAGACATCCTCACCGGCGACACCCTGATCCATAACCGGGCGGTGGTTAAACTTGGCTAGCTCGCCTTTGAGGCCCGCAGTTGGCCACAGGCGGCGTTTTCCTCCAGCCCCCGGGAATAGCGAACGCTGACGGCGATGTGGCGGGACTCCAGTTGGGCCACAAACTCGCGAATGCTGGCCTCGCTGGGGCGTTGGTAGTCGGCCTCGTCGATGGGGTTGTAGGGAATGAGGTTGACATGGCTTTGGAAGCCGCGCAGGTGTTGGGCCAGTTCTGTGGCGTGGCGCGGCAGGTTGTTGAGGCCCGCCAGCAGGATGTATTCAAAGGTGACGCGCCGTCCGGTGAGTTTCACATAGTCGCGGCATTCCTCCAGAAGTTCCCCGAGGGGATAGGCCCTGGCGCTGGGAATCAGCCCCTGGCGCTGGGTCTGGTTGGAAGCGTGGAGGCTGACTGCCAGGGTCACTTGCAGGGCTTCGTCGGCCAGTTTGCGAATGCGGCCCGGAATGCCGACGGTGGACAGGGTCATGGAACGCTGGCTAATGCCCACATCCTGGTTGAGGCAGCGGATGGCAGCGACGACGTTATCCGTGTTCAGCAGGGGTTCGCCCATGCCCATGAACACAATGTTGCTAACCCGCTGGCCAAAGTCCTCCTGCACCGTCAGCACTTGATCGATAATTTCGTGGGTATGCAGATTGCGCAGAAAGCCGCCCTTACCCGTGGCGCAAAAATCGCAGGCCATGGGGCACCCCACCTGGGAGGACACACACACCGTCAGCCGTTTGGCCGAGGGCATCCCCACCGTTTCGATGATCTGCCCATCGGCCAGCTTCAGCAGATATTTCACGGTGCCGTCCCGGGCCTCCGTCCGGTGGTAAATTTCCGAACGGCCCACCGTCACCACCGCCATCTGCTGCCGCCAAGCCTTGGGAAACACCGTCATCGCCTCCAGCGATCGCGCCCCCTGCTGATACAACCACTGGTGTAGTTGCTTGCCCCGATAAGCAGGCTGCCCCTGGGCCACGATCCAGGCCGTGAGATCGTCGAGGGATTGGCCCAGTAACGGACGCTCGGTGGCCGAGGCAAGATCGACCGAGGCGAGATCGGCCAGGGGGGCGGCGCTAGAAGACGGGGCAGCGGACAGGGGAGAGGGGACCATGGCAATGCAGAAAGAAGCCGAGTTTTCTATCATAGCGGTGCGGCCCGGTTCAGAGGGCACCCCGGTTTGGTCAAGGGTTAGATTCGCTAGGGTCTTAGAACCAGCGGCGTTGGCGTTCCCAGAAGCGTTGCCACCAGTCGGCGGGCTCTTGGTGGGGGCCGTCGTGTTCCGTGGGGCGATCACTGGATCCATCCACCACCAGGCTACCCACATAGTCCGCCTCGGCATAGACCCGGTCGATCTGCTGCCGAATTTCCGCTAGGTCGGCCTCCGACACCACACCATTGCTAGTGGCTTTGTAGAACTGCACCGTCACCCGAATGGGGTAGTCGGGGTCGCGTTCGATGGGCAGTCCGTCAATTTCGGTGAAGGGGCCTTCCACGGGGCCATGGCCAATCACGGCGGCTTCCACATCGCTGGGGCCTCGGCGAGCCTCCATGCTGGGCGCTGGAGCCGCCATGATCATATTATCCATCATTCCCCCGCTCAACTGGCGCATCGGCTCCCGCTGCTTCAGGGGCACCTGGATCAACAGCACCAGGTTCAAGCCTTCGCCCCCTGCGGCCAGGTCAGGATCCCGTTGCCCCGTGGCAGTGGCCTGGGCCTCAAAGTCGCTGAAGCGCTGGCCGGTAAAGCTGGCCCGTTCGCCATTTTTGTTGAAAAAGAGCCGCTGTCCCCAGGTGCTTCCAGCCTCAAAGCCATCTCGCTGGTTGTCGATGACAGTGATGCTGGTGCCCTCCCGCGTCGCCAAAATGGTCAGCACCGCTGGATCACCGGGGTAGGACTGGTAGTTAAACAGCACCGGGTTGAAGGTGGCCATCCCCTCCTGGGGAATGGGCAAGAAGCAAGCCTGGGCACTCACCAACACATGGCTATCCCGCTGGGCCAGGAGGGAATTCAGCCGTCCTTCCCAGGAGTTGGGATCGTTCAAATAG
>JALQST010000283.1:4113-4363 GCA_023264315.1 Nodosilinea sp. BSH.14 | reverse complement strand
TATACTCAATATTTAGGTTGGCGATGTAGTAGGGCAAAATCGCCAATTCGTTGCAGTGAATTTCGTTTTTGTATTTGTGCTCTAGCTTATTGGCAGGGAGATATTCAATCAGTTCGGTAATGTAAGTCCCCGTTCCGGTACAAGGATCGAGAATTTCTACCCCCGGATCGCTGAGCAGTTTACCAAAATGTTTATGGGTCAGGTATTCGGTACTTTCAATCATAAACCGAACAATTTCATTCGGTGTATA
>JALQST010000283.1:0-4103 GCA_023264315.1 Nodosilinea sp. BSH.14 | reverse complement strand
CGCCTTGGGGTGATAGGCATGGTAGAAATTTTCGTAGACCGCCTTGAGAAATTTTTGCTTTTCGTGGTGGTTGGCGATGTTTTCAGACTTTCGTCGAATCACAGAATAGTAGTGTTCGATAGTTTTTAGGGTGTTGCGTCGGGTTGCGCCTGTAAAAAAGGTGTTGATGATTTCCGACAGTTCCCGCGCAATGTTGTTTTCTCGGTGAAACTGCGAATCGTGAAAAATGTTGGTAAAAATATCCTCCGTGAGAATATGCTGAATCAGCATCTCATACACATCGGAAATCACAATCTCTGGATTGATAGACTGCCGACAGACCTCTAGAAACGCCTGGGTTCGTTCCTGAAAAGCGGTATTGTCGTCCTCTTGTTGAGTAATAATTTGGCGCAACGCCTCTAGAATGTCGGGCACATCCTCCTTAAACTGGAGAATTGCCGCCCGAAAATCGCGCACCTCTGGGCGTTCGTAGTCCACAAAGGCATTCAGCAGCCCATCCAACCCCGCCGCATCCTGCATGGGAATGCGGGCCACCTCTTGGCTATGCTGAATTAGCACAGCGGTTTGGGAATCCTCAAACAAAATATTTTCGTCGGGATAGCCCTTGGCAAACTTTTTCTCAATTTCCTCATCCAGCCGATCATACTGATCCTTGCTTTCCCACCAGCCATGCTCTAGCCGAATCGCATCCTTGATGGTGCCATCGGGGTAGACCGTGGTATTGAGTCGGGTCTTGTAATCTAGCTCTGGAATCAGCAGATAGTTGCGGGGTTTGCAGTAGCCATTCAATAGCCGCTCGAAGGCATTACGAATACTGGTTTCCTTGCGAGATCCACCATAGCGAATCACCTGCTCCACTTCGGATTGATATTGCGTCACCAGCAGCCGAGACATCGCCCGTCCCCCATTCTGAACCCTAAGTAAGGTGGGCCTACCGTTTTAGGCGTTCCACCTCTCCCGATTTTGCCGCATTTATCTAGGGCAATGTATAAGCTAAAAAAAACTTAATTGTTTGTCTCCCATCGCATCGTCATGACATTGCGATTTCTTTTTTCCTATTTTTTCTATCGTGCTGACAGCATCAAGAATAACCTTGAAGTCAATGTTAGGGATTCTTTCATTTTCGTAAACATAGTTGACCAAATATTTTTCGGACTGGCTATCTAGTCCCAGTCTTTGGCTAACGAGATAGGCGATGGACTCAGCTTCAAACTCTTCAACTTCTGTATCCAATTTAGATCTATCTTTCCACCAACTTCCGAAAGATGTTCCGAGATGGCCAGCATAAATATGGCCTACTTCATGGATTAAGGTCGTGTATCGAGTCGCTAGGTCTAGTTCCGTATTTACTTCGATTTCATAATGAATAGGTGGCAAGTTACATATCTGAGAAGGTTCTGGCTGTTCAAGTCTCCTAGCGCAGCCAGCTTGTAAAAGGGAACGCGAAATATCAATTACACGAATACGATCTTTTCGACAAGCCTCCACGGTTCTTGCATACATATCAGGACTTAGCAACCCTCGGCTTTTAAATGGGTGAAATAAATCGTTTGGAAGTTTAGCATCATTGCCTACCGTATCTGATAAGTCGTACACGAACTGTACTGGCCCCCACGGCTTCAAAATCACTAGAGCATGGGCACCAGGTTTAACGCTTCGGTGAAAACGATGCGACCAATCATTTGCTGTTGCAACATGGCCTATTCTTGGATTTTGCATATGCAGCAAAAAACAGTTATAGGGGGCATAATGCCTAAATCTTGTCATAAACTGCATCAGTTCCAAATATTCGGTACTTTGGCGATAATTTGAAATCTTGGAGACTAATTCGTTTATACCAGTGGCATCTGCGTCATCGGGCCCGTAGATAGGCTCGTTAGATGACTTGTGAGTTTGAGATGATGAAGACATAATACTTGATGTGGCAGTGGAAGATGTCTAACTGCTTCTACAATACCCAGAAGTACCCTCTATGTATCATGCTTCCCCAAGGGTATAGCCTTGTCTGATAAAACTTGACCTGATGCACTTCAGATTTGAATCTGCGCTATTTAACTAGCGTTGGTGGGCATTGCCCCACCCTACGGTTGCTTAGTGAAGTCCCTACTTGACAACGGAGGTCAGCCTACTTTTCGGCGTTGTGCCAGTCAGCTACTCACCACCAAGCACAGACAACCGACCACAAAGCCGCCCTCTCCGTTGCTCAGGAAGGCGGCTTTGACGTGAGGGCGCGTTTCGGCGACGTTAGGCTGGTCTGAGCCTAGCGAGACAGACTGAGGGAGGCGTCTTCGGTTTGGGCAGCGGGATCTTGGCTAGCCAGAGCGGCTTCCAACAGGCTGGCATCCGCTAGGTTTTCTTCTGCCACCAGCACCGATTCGGCCTGCACTTCAAACGTGAGGGCAGTTTCGGGCAGATTGCCTTCGGCCAGGACTTCAAGGGCCAGACCTTCGCCATCTTGGCGGCGACGGTAGAGCAGGGTGCCCCCCGCCACCAGGGTAGCCACGGCTCCAAAACTGCCGATGGCTTGGGCCAGAGCTTGGGTATCGGGGGTGCCCATCTGGCCAGCGGTGGGATCGCCTTCAACGGGGGCATTGAGATTGGTGAGCCCAGCCGCCGCTTTGCTAGCGGCGCACCCGGTCACAGCTTGGGCAGCGGTGGCGGTGCTGAGGGCAAAGGCTACAGCAGCTACCGCAAAACAAGATAGTGTTGTGATTTTCATCGGTAATCATGGGGTGGAGGAACGTCACCAACCGGGTTTGCAACTTTGCCTTAGGTTACAAACCTTGACTATTCTTAAACGCCCCTTCCCTGAAAAAACAGCATCACAGGCTACAAAACCACGATCTCTACCCTAGGATAGAGCCCCAGGGCTAGGCGGGGGTGGGGTAGACCCATCAGCACCAGGAGCCAGCCAAAACGCAAATTCCTCGGCAAAGTGATCCGCCAGAAT
Source organism: Nodosilinea sp. BSH.14 (assembly GCA_023264315.1). GTDB lineage: Bacteria > Cyanobacteriota > Cyanobacteriia > Phormidesmidales > Phormidesmidaceae > Nodosilinea. Next base: position 1,153 of record JALQST010000283.1, on the reverse strand, counting down.
GGCCTCCCGAATCCGCTGGGTAAAGCGCACCAGTTCCGTGATGTTGTGGATGGAGATGAGCGTAAAGGCCAGCATTTCCTTGGCGTGGATCAGGTGGCAGAGGTAGGCGCGGGTGAAGTTTTGGCAGGTGTAGCAGGAGCAGGCGGCGTCCAGGGGGGTGTAGTCTCGGCGGAAGCGTTGGTTTTTCAAGTTCCAGCGTTCTCCGGCCACCAGGGCGGCCCCGTGGCGAGCTAGCCGAGTGGGAATCACGCAGTCGAATAAATCCACCCCAGCAGCGATGGCCTGGGCCATTTCGCGGTAGGTGCCCACCCCCATCAGGTAGCGGGGTTTATCCTGCGGCAGGCAGGGGGCCGTGGCCTGGACGATGGTTTCAATCAGTTCCGGCGGTTCCCCCACGCTGACGCCGCCGATGGCATAGCCCGGTAGATCCAGTTCCGCGAGTTCCTGGGCTGCCCGCCGCCGCAGATCGGGATAGACACCCCCCTGCACAATGCCGAACAACGCCTGATCGGGTCGCTGATGGGCGACGATGCAGCGCTTTAGCCAGCGTCCGGTGCGCTCCGTGGCGGCCTGCACCGCCTCGCGACTGCATGGGTAGGGCGGGCACTCATCAAAGGCCATGATCACATCGGCCCCCAGGGTGTTTTGGATCTCGATGGAGGTCTCTGGGCGCAGGTGAATGGTGCGGCCATCCTTGGGCGATTTGAAGGTGACGCCATCCTCGGTGATGGTGCGAATTTGGCTGAGGCTGAACACCTGGAACCCACCAGAATCCGTCAGCATGGGGCCGCTCCAGCCCATGAAGCGGTGCAGCCCACCCGCCTCCGCCACAATGTCTTCCCCCGGTTGCAGGTGCAGGTGATAGGTGTTGGACAGCACCATCTGCGCCCCAGTGGTGGCCAGTTGGCCGGGGGTGACGGTCTTTACGTTGGCCAGGGTGCCCACGGGCATAAACCGAGGCGTTTGCACCGGGCCATGGGGGGTATGAAAGGTGCCCGCCCTGGCGTGGGTGTGGCTACAGGTTGCTTCGCAGTGGTAGGAAAAATGGGAGGACAAAGAAACCACCTCAGGCCAAGGATCCGTCGCAAAACATTAGCAGAGGGTCAGCCCCAGTCTCACAGCCCTCACCCCCAGCCCCTCTCCCAGGGGGGAG
>JALQST010000282.1 GCA_023264315.1 Nodosilinea sp. BSH.14 | reverse complement strand
TGGCCCTAACGCATCCCCCTAGCCCTGGCGCTTAGGCGAGACCTGCTCCAGTGCCTGGTCTGGAGCCATCCCCCAACGGTAGGCCGCGAACTGGTGGAAAAGTCGTCTAGTGGGGTTGGCCATGGGTATTGGTTTGGCGACGATGAAGGCGAAGGGCATCACTCGCCAACGTAACAGTCTATGTGATTAGGCTTTTCTGTCCAGGGTTATTTGCTTAGCATGAAAGCATTCTGTTCATCGAGAAACACCTCATGTTTTTGAAGCAATGTCAAGGGCTTTTGTTGGCTGTGGTTGGTGTGTTGTTGTCGGTGTTTGGGCTGAAGCCAGCCCCCGCCGTTGCTCTGACCGATGTCGATGCGCCTCAGCCCCTCGCCCAGGCCGCTTGTCCGAGTGAGTGGCAAACCCGCCAGACCTATGCACGGGTGATCACTGAGCGAGACCCCCTGCGGATTCGTGCCACTCCCAATGGTCGGGGCATTGGTTCGGTGCCCAAGGGCTGGGCAGTGGTGGTGCTAGGGCGCGATGCCAGCGGCCAATGGACGCGGATTACTAGCCATTTCGGACAATATACCAATGGTGCTGAGTTTGCCTCGGCTCCCTATTTCCGGGATGGTTGGGTGTCCAGCCGCTTTCTACGCAACCTAGGGGACTTCTGCGAAAAGCCGATGGCGATGGGAGTGGCACCTCTTGTATCTCAAAGGACAAGCACTCCCCAGGCCGACTGGTTAGCCCTGGGGGATGAGATTGCCCAGGTGTCTCAGGCGTCCCAGGCTCAGCCAGGTCTCAACCAGCCCACTCATCAGGAATGAGTGAGGGGCTACCGTCGGCCAGATCGGCCTTGGTGCAAGGACGGTTAGCGGCAGTTTTGCAGGCGGCGATGGCGACCCCTGGCTATGGGCTGAGGTTGCAGACAGCAGGATTGATCGCCTGGGACAACCACGGTCAGCCCTCGCTGAGTCCGAATTGGGTGGAGCAATTCCCACGATTACTGATTCTGACCAAGGCCGAAATCCGTCAGCGGCCCACTCAATTTTTGGCTTCGGTTACAGAGATCGTCTATCGTGGCAGCACCAGCGGCAGTCGGGGCCAAGCCTACGAGTTCTTTGCCGGAGCCGGCTGGAATCAGGCCCGCATCCAGTCTCGTGAGCAGGGACTATCCCGGTGGGGCATCACCCCTGAGGTGCCAATTCTTAACCTCAACAGTCGGCTATGGCCCGGTCGATGGGGGGATGTGGCCCTCGGTGGCCCCCTCACCACCGCCCTGCTAACGGGGCTGGCCGACAGTTTGCGCCAGCCCCCCATGGCCCTGCGGGGCTATCCCAGTCGGTTATGTGATGTCGCCAGTGCGCTATCGAGGATGGCCCTACCTTCTGTGCGAGCTGTGATTTGCACCGGGGAGCCGCTGTTTGACCATCAGCAGCGGTGGTTAGAACAGGTCTTTCAAGCCCCCGTAGTGAACGAGTATGGCTGTCACGAGTCGGCAGCGTTTGGAATGACCTGCCCGGAGGTGGGGCGTTTGCACCTAGACGAACACCGCTGTTTTTATGAAGTGATTGATCACCACCTGATCACCACGGACTTGTGGAACGCAACCATGCCGCTGATTCGCTATCAAAGCGGCGATTTGGTGCAGGTTTACCCCACCCCTTGCCCCTGCGGTCGCCCTGGCCCCACGGTGGAGATTTTGGGCCGCATGGAGGATCAGGTGATGACAACGCTAGGGTTACGCGCCACGGGACAGGTGCCCATGCCGACCCTGCCGGGACTTCAGCACTACCGCATTCAGCGGCTGTCACCGGGGCAGGTTTCCGCCTGGGCAGTAATGGATGCGCAGGCCTCGTCCAATCCCTCACGCCAGGTCATCGCCCAAGACAGCCTACACCGATGGACGCAGGCTACCTTTGGCGAAACCAACCTGTCTATCACCTGGGCCGATACTGCGCTATGGCTAGATGATTCACCCGTCCCTTGGAGCGACCAGCAATGGGCCACCACCATCACCCAGCAATCCCTAGGGGCTTGGTTACAGGCGGGAGCGATGCCCACGGGGGAAGCCAAACCCATCGCCGCCCTGCTCAAAACTTTGCTGAGCCCTACTGTTTTGGGTCAGCCGTTGCCCTGGGTGATTCGGCACCAGATCACCGCCTTGGCCGAAGCTGTGTCCCTGACTGATCCGGCCCTGGAAATCCTGCGGTTGCGGGTTCTACTTTTGGCAACGAGTGTCTTACCCAAATCCGAAGCTGCAATACTCTACGGCCAAACCTGGGATCGGCTGCAATCCATGCCCCATCCGCTACCTACAGCGGCTCAATTAGACAGCCTGATTCCAAGCTTGCACCTTCCGACCCAGACGACCACCCCGGCTTGGGCTTGGGCAACAGAGGCCAACGCCCAGAGACTTTGGGACATCTGGCCCCTCGAGCCCCTCAATGCCCATCATCTGCTAATGGCCTTTGATGGGGTGCTCCATCGCCAAGCCCCTACCCAGCGCCCCCCGGTAGCCCAGGCCCTCACGCCGCTGCTGGCGGTGCTGGTGGGAGATTTGCGCCAATGGGCTTCAGCCTTTACCCTGGCCCACCTCGGTCACTGGATCGCCCTCGTACAAGGACAAGCAACCGATGGCCTAGGGATCATCGACTCCACGCTATCACAGAACGCCCTCCTCAGTCCCTTTGCCCAGGCTTGGCTGACCTGGCGGCATTTCCTCCTTCAGCCTGCCTCAGCCCAGGATGTGACCCTAGATCAGGCTTGGCACACCCTCAAAACTGCCACGCCGACCGACCAGCAAGCCCGCCTGTGGATCGAGCGGGGCTATGGCCAACGGGTGCAGGGGCAAGCCCTCGACCCAGATGCATGGCTGACCGTGCTGAAGACCTACCTCCCGGATATCCTCAACCCCACCCAGCCCATTCCCGCCGAAGCCACGCCCTGGTTGCCCATTGTGCAAGCCCTAGCCCAGCCCCTCCACGAGCGGGGGGAACTGGATTTGGCCTATCGCTGTTTGCAGGTGGCGGCGATGGCCCCTCGCCAACAGACCGCCTTTGCAGCCCTGACCCAAGCCCACAACACCAAGCAAGCCGTCCTTATGGATCTGCTGCCTTGGTCGGGTGCTGAAGGCTGAGGAGGCAAGAATGACGGCAACTGCTGCGACACCGCTGTTGATTCTAGACGGTCGTTTTGTGCCAGCAGAGATACTAACGGCAGCAATAGCCCAACGCCCGCGCAACCTGCCGAGCCATCGATGTCGGGTACTGGTATCGGAGGATTTCTCGTGGGATTCGGTGGCTATAGCGGCGAAAGAGGCCGAAATACTGAGTCTTGGGGTGCATCGCCATATCGGTGCATGGCTGCGGGGTGGGGATAGCCCTGATCCAGAAAGCACACACCGACGGGAATCCGTTCCGCCGTGGGTGGGCTATGGGGTGTTGGGGACGGACGGGGGATGGCCCTTTGCAGGCTTACCGTGGCCCAGTGATCCATTTGCCCAAGACATAATGAATGCTGTCGCCCCCTGGTTGCCGCCGCCTCGGTTTCCTTCAGAAACGGCCCAGGCCAGCCCTGATGTGGCGATGGTATGGCTAGCGGGTGCAGACTTGGTGGCGGCGAGTGGGGCGGGATGGCCCCAGGATCGCCCGTGGTCGTTGCTGGATCTCGCCGCCGACCTGGAACGACAGCAGATTTCTTTTTCCTGGCGGGTTTGGGCAGGTGAGACTAAATCCTGGACGCAATCTTGGCCGGACATTCCTACCCCGCATCGTGCCCCGTCTTCTCCGACGGTTCTGGCCATGGTGCCCCACTACCGCTGTGAACCGTGGCTGCGGCGATGCTTGGCCACTTTGGTGAACCAAACTCGCCCCCCCGATAGCATTGTGGTAGTAGACGATGGCTCCTCACATCCGCCAGCGGAAATTGTGGCCGAGTTCCCCTCGGTGACGCTGCTGACCACCCCGGCCACCGTCGGCCCCTATCGCCTCGTGCAGCAAGTGATTCAGGATACCGCCTACGATTACTACCTGTTCCAAGATGCCGATGATTGGTCGTTGGCAGATCGCCTAGCCCACCTGTTGGCCGCTGCCGAACATACCCAGGCCGACCTGATCGGCACCCAGGAACTGCGCTGGGAAAGCGAATCGGGCCTCCTTCTCCCCGTCCACTATCCCCTCGATGTCAACCTCGCCCTAGCGGAAAAACCGGGTCATCCCCTGCTGCATCCCACCAGCTTGGTGCGGCGTCAACTGGTGATGAAGGTGGGCGGCTTTGCCACGGGGCTACGCTTTGGTGGCGATACCGAATTCCTGCTGCGGGCCGCCTGGGTCGGGCGTATCCTCAACCTACCCAGCTACGGCTATCTCCGCCAAAAACGACCCCACTCCCTCACCACCGATCCCCATACTGGCCTAGAG
>JALQST010000281.1:445-4448 GCA_023264315.1 Nodosilinea sp. BSH.14 | reverse complement strand
AGCCTCAATCGTTTTGCCAGGGCGGCGGCAGATGATGCGGTGGCGGATCGCCAATGGCTAGAGGCGGTGATCATGGTGATTGCCGACAAACCCGCCGAATCTTGGACGGATGAAGACGTGACCCGCTTTGAGCTAAATCTCAGCGACCTCTCTCGCCGCTTCAAAAACCTGGAGGCTCTGCAAGCCTCGGTGAAAGCCACCAGCAACGGCGGATTCGAAGCCCGACGGCTGACGGTCACCCGCCCCGACGGCAGCGAAATCAACAAATTGGTGTGGGCTAGCGACGAGCACCAGGCCAAGGTCGATCCCTCCATCGACGAAATCCTTCAGCGCTTCCCTGACCCCCAACTGCGGGAAGTGTTGCTCACCCGCCTCACCGAACGCCTGTTTGATGAGTCAGAATCAGAGCAGGACAATCCACCGGAAAAAGTCACCGACCTCAAGGGTCGCAGAGTCCGGCCTAGGCGGGCGAGAGGGTAAGGCGATGGAGGATTATCCATCAAGCCAGTTTGGCCCTCACCCCCAGCCCCTCTCCCAGGAGGGAGAGGGGGGCCGGAAAGGCCGGGATGCCGGGACAGTTTTTGTGGAGGACGTTAACCACCATGCAAGAACTCAAGCGCCCTGTAGAACAGACAGACCCGCCCCGGTCGGCCAAAGAAACGCTGCCTACCATGTACGACCTGCCTAGCGAAGACCCAGAGGAGCCCGGATTGCCCGACGAGTACCACTACCTCCAGCCCCATTTGCTCAGCGCCACGCTGCACCTCGCCACCGTTGCCGAAAACGAGGTCTTCAGCGTCGGGGATATGAACCTCTACTACGATGTCGATCATCCCCTGTGGCACAAGCGGCCCGATTGGTTTGCGGTGGTGGGGGTGCCCCGGCTCTACGAAAACCGCGATATGCGGCTGAGCTATGTGGTGTGGCAAGAGCGGGTGAATCCCTTTGTGGTGGTCGAGCTACTGTCTCCCGGCACCGAAAAGGAAGACCTGGGCCAAACGTCCCGGCTTCCGGGCCAGCCGCCGACCAAGTGGGAAGTCTACGAGCAAATTCTGCGGATTCCCTACTACGTTATCTTTGACCGCTACACCAACCAGCTCCGGGCGTTTCGCCTGGTGGGTGGCCATTACCAACCGATGGAGATCACCGATCAACGCATCTCCATTCCAGAGTGGCAGCTTAGCCTGGGGGTGTGGCAGGGCCTGTATGAAGGCATCGAACGCCTGTGGTTGCGGTGGTTTGATGCCGAGGGCCAGCTCATTCTTTCCGCCGCAGAACGGGCAGAGCAGGCCGAAGAGCGAGCAGAACAAGCCGCAGAACAAGTCATCCAGGCCGAAGATCGGGCTAATCGTCTAGCTGAACGCCTACGAGAACTAGGCATTGACCCCGACAAGGTGTGATGGGGCATCATAGATAAATCTTCCCCCAGTCTCCATGGAGCAATCGCAATGGCCTCTCCCATGGTTTTGTCCGTCAGCCGCGACCACATTCAACTGCCTGCCGGGAGCAGCGTGACCCTCAGCGACCAAACCTGGGCCGACTACGAAACCCTGCTGGCCAGTCGCCGAGAGGATGCCGCCATTAAAATTCGCTATAACGCCCACACCCAAGAACTACGGATCATGGCTCCCCTTCCTGCCCACGGTAGACGCATTGATACCCTGGTGGATTTGGTCAAGGCACTTCTGCGGCACCAGGGTCGGAATTGGGATAGTTCTCACCCTATTACCCTCAAGCAAATGGATGAAGCTGGGGCTGAGCCGGATGCCTGTTTTTATATTCAGAATTGGCAGGCTGTTTTAGGAAAAGACCGCATTGATCTCAGCCAAGATCTGCCCCCTGATCTGGTAATTGAAATGGACTGGACATCCTACACTGATCTATCGGTTTACGAACTTTTGCGGGTGCCAGAGGTTTGGATCTACCGCCAAGGCCAACTCCTGATCTATGGGTTAACCGCCACTGGCTACGACCGTTTATCCGACAGTCCTACCTTTCCCCATGTGGCCGTTGCAACGCTGTTTCCCCAGTATGTGGAACGCGCCTGGGTGGCGGGGTCTAGCGTGGCCCTGCGCGAGTTTGAGCAATATCTTGAGGAGATCAACTAATGGCCTCTCCTACCAACCTGTCTTCGCCCTTGCCCACGCCCTTAATCCTAGATTTAGATCTAACCGACGACCAGTTTTTTCAGCTTTGTCAAAACCATCGCGACCTAAAATTTGAACGCACTGCAACTGGGGAGCTCATCATTATGTCGCCAACCGGGGGCAATACGGGCAAGCGTAATGTTAAGCTCACCACCCAGCTCGATCTCTGGAATACCCGCACCCAACTGGGGGAGGTGTTTGATTCATCCACTGGGTTTACGCTGCCCAATGGGGCCGACCGATCCCCCGATGCCGCCTGGGTTCGGAAAGATCGTTGGCAAGCCCTCACCCCAGAGCAGCAAGACCAGTTTGTGCCCCTGTGTCCAGATTTTGTGGTTGAGTTGATGTCGCCTAGCGATTCTCTGGATCGTACGCGCAAAAAAATGCTGGAATACCTGGACAATGGAACTCAGCTTGGCTGGCTCATTAACCGCAAGCTGCAACAGATTGAGATCTATCGCCCTGGCCAAGCTGTGGAAATTTTGACGGCACCAACCACACTATCGGGTGGTGAGGTTTTGCCAGGATTTGTGTTGGATTTATCGCTGATTTGGTGAGTTAGGATAGCCGTCTTATGGTAAAGCAAACCCTCTACAATCAAGACTTTTTGGAGTGGATAGAGCATCAAATTTTCTGTCTACAAAAAGGACAGTGGGAAAATATTGATATTGATAATCTAGTTGAGGAACTAGGGGACTTGGGACGCAGCGAACAGAAGGAAATAGGCAGCTATCTAAAGGTGTTAATCATGCACCTGCTCAAATGGCAATATCAGCCAGAACGTAGAACAACCAGTTGGGAGATGACGATTTCTAATAGCCGTGATGCCATTCAGGACTGTTTAGAAGATAGTCCTAGCCTACAACGATTTCTTCATGATTCAGAGTGGGTCGAAAAATATTATCGTCGCGCCCGTCGAGATGCTGCAAAAGAAACCCAGATGACTCTAGATAGGCTTCCCTCAGAATGTCCCTATAATTTGATCTGCTCAATTCTGACTTTTTCCCAGCCTCTGACAACCCATAGGATAGTTTTATTCCAAGACTAGACTCCCAAGATGCACGATTCTCAAAGTTTTCTTAACTTACAACCATCTCCGTAAAAGGCTAGTCAGACTATGGCATTAACCGCTCAACAACTGGCAGACCTAATGCCAGATGTAACCCAGATAGAAAGTAATGAACCCGAAATAGAAAGTTCGCTGCACTATGCTCAGCTTGCCCTATTGGTGGCTTGTCTAGAGTGGCTGTGGCGTGACCGCAACGACTTTTTTATTGGTGCAAATTAACGATCTACTTCAGCCGAGAACAGCTTAAGAACCGAGATTTTAGAGGCCCAGATTTTTTCTTGGTTAATCATACCGATAAGCGGCCTCGCAGGTCGTGGGTGGTGTGGGAAGTAAGGGGGCCAGTACCCAGACTTGATTATCGAATTGCTGTCTGACTCGACGGCAAAAACCGATAAGAACCTTAAGAAAACGCTGTACCAAGATCGTTTTCGCACCCCAGAGTATTTTGGGTTCTCGCCAGAAACGCTGGAGTTTGAGGGCTATCATCTGGGAGATCAACGCTATCAGCCGATTGCGCCCCACCCAACGGGATGGCTTTGGAGCCAGGTGCTAGGGCTGTATTTGGAGGTGCAGGATGGCAAACTCCGGTACTTTACGGAGGCCGGGGAGCGGCTGCCCACCCCAGAGGAGGCGGCGGAACAATCTGAAGCACGGGCGGCACGGTTGGCCGAACAGTTGAGGGCGATGGGGGTGGAACCGGAAGCCTAACTTGGTAAGGGGGCAGGTTTCCTGGCCATCCCCCGCAATTCTCACCCCACCGCCAGATATTTCCTCCCACCCCCCGGGC
>JALQST010000281.1:0-435 GCA_023264315.1 Nodosilinea sp. BSH.14 | reverse complement strand
CCATCAGTAGTGATTTTGCACCTGCTCACCAGGGGCGGCTTAGCCACCCGCGCCGACCTAGCCCGCACCCTGGGCGGCTACGACGAAATGGGATCTTCCTACTTATAGGCTACAGATTCAAAGGGTTAATACACTGGACTGTAAAGCCTTGAGCCGTTTCTGAGGAAAATAGTAGGGCCATTTTCTGCCATGCTTCCTCTTCAGTATTAGCCTCTAAAATCAGCGAATGATTGTCTGAATGATCTGTCCCAAGAGCATTTCTAGTACAGAGATATAGTCCTTTGAGTAAATCAGCTCTATCAAGAACCTCTACCAAGGACTGAGGGGATTTATCTTGCGTAGTTAACTCTTCTGCAATTAATCGGTCATGAAGTTCATAGATGGGCACCTCGATTAATTGCCATTTGGCGGCCTTCAAAAGGCTAGAACCCTTGA
>JALQST010000280.1 GCA_023264315.1 Nodosilinea sp. BSH.14 | reverse complement strand
TGGTCATAATTAAAAAATGAGTGCAGGTTTACAAGGTTTGCTTCCCGCAAGGGGTAGCGAGGTATGTATGTCCCTACTTTAACCGAACTATTGCGTTTTGTAAACAACTTCCTAGACATGGCATCCCCCACGGGGCGGGGTGCCTGTATCGATGCCCCGGAGAGTGATCAGCCGCTGGGGGCGGAGTCTAAGCAACGGCGACAGCAGATGATCGACCAGGCCGGGGGACAGGTGGCGGTGCTGGTCACGGATACAGATCGCTATGGGCGGTTGATTGCGGAGGTCTATGCCGGAGAGCAGGTCACCCAGGCGGTGCTGGTGGGTGAAGGGCTGGCTTGGAACTATCGGCAGTTTCACCAAAATTGCCCCAGTGCTGACCGGATTAACCAGGTGGAGGCTAGGGCCGCTGGGGGCGGCGGCTAAAGATGTATCAGTTAGTCAGGCCTCAACTTGCTGTTGTGTTCTTGCCAGGTTTTGCCCAGCGTTTGATACGCCCTACCGTAACGGGCATTGTATCGGCTACATCGAGGGTAAAGCGAAATACCTGACGAGATCGCCGACCATGATCAGGATCAAAAAAGGTGAGTAAGACATCCCAGCAATCACTATTCAGGCGACAGTAGGGACTTTTTTCAACCTCGATGGTATCAAGTTGTCGGCCTGAGGCAATAGCTTCGGCAAAGGTTGCAGCGGCCTGAAAGGTATTGGTAACAGCGAAGTTGAGGGCGCGATCCCGTGATGTTTGTCCGACATTATGGAGGTCGTAATAGACTCGGTTGAGGAATGCCGTAAGACCGATACGAATGTCTTCTGTCGAAGTCTCCTCTGTGGCAGAAAGGGTATTGATGGCGGCATCCACAAGGGTATTCACATTCCAGCCATACATTCCCCTGGGGTTGCTGACATTCAACACAGGCACCACCTCACCCGAGAAGAGTGTTACCGTACGGTTAGTTTGTCGTCCTGGAATACTGATTCGCTCAATAAACTCAGGGCTAATTTTGGGTGCGAGTTGCCCGTTGAGCATTAGGAGGAACATTTCATAAATGTCATCGGCAAAGGGGCCTTTTGGGTCAAGGGCGTAGAGAGTATTTTGATCAAGGTTTAATGTCCAAATGAGGGCATGAGCCGCATCTGGGTGGCGATCCAAGTGCTCGACCATCTGACGAGCATCGTAGGGATTCGGGGGAACCATGACCCCATTAAGGTCTGCCGGAGCCATGGTTTGTTTGAAGGTATCGCGACGGGCCTCATCGCCCAAGTCATAGCTCAGGCTACCCAGGGCATAGACATGGCCGGAGTGGGCGGTAGAAGGGGTAATAGAGGAGGGAGAGAGGGGGGGAATGGACGCAGATGAAGTAGAGGGAGCAAGACTATCCAGTGTTTGACTACTGATGACTGATTCCTGCTTCCTAACGTCCGACGCAGTAATCGCCTCATGGTGTTGTCGGATAACTTGGTCACCAGTGAAGGCGATGGTCATCGATGGGCCGAATAGAAGATCCATGGCCCCTGGGAGGTTGACTTTGCCGCGCAGGCAGCGTTCGGGTTCATCGGTGTCGTCGGAAGTGCAGGGAATGGCCGTGTTCAGTAGGGCAGCACGAATGGCTTCTGCATCGACGGGCTTACCCTGTTGAAGTTGCAGGCTCATCAGTAGACCACAGAGCCCGGTCATCACAGGCGCAGCCATACTGGTGCCCTTGAGGCGTACCGGCTCTTCGTTGGCGGGTTGGGCACCGAGAATCTCACCGCCGGGGGCCATGATCCCTTCTAGGGCGTTATTACCGCCCCAGTTGCTGAACTTATAGGGCTTACCGTCAGGCTTAAGAGCTCCCACCGACAGCACCCCCGGTAAGGTAGCGGGCATACACCAGCATTCCCCTTCGTTGTTGCCAGCAGGGGCGACAATCAGGATGTTGTTATCCAGGCACTTCCGTAGGGCTTGGAGTAAAAACTCTTCCCCCTCTCCAGTTTGGGTGGGGCGACAGGCAGCACAGTGGATGATGTTGGCTCCTAAATCCAGAGCTAGTTCAAAGGCCCGGGCTAGGTTGAGGGGGGAGATAAACTCCTCGTTGTCGCTGGTGGTGTTAAGGGGGACGTTAATCACCCGGCAGCGGGGGGCCAGACCAGGAGAAGGGGTATTTTCTTGACCAACGATGGTGCTGGTGATGTGGCAGGCGTGGTTGTCGCCGTGGATACGATGGAGTAGCGAATCTGGAAAAGTCGCCTTCATCGCTTCGTTTTTTTGGTCTTTATCTAGGTCGTCGTTGTTGTCAATTTCCTGGAACTGAAGATAGGCCTCCTGGGGCACGGGCTCGGCGGGGGAGTGCCAGTAGGGGAAGACCTTGGAAATTTCCGCCCCATCGAAACAGGATAGGCTGTGGTCGGGGTTGCCATCCAAAATGACAATGGTGATGCGGGGATCACCCAGGGTGTGATTGCGCAGGTCGGCGAGGCCAGGAATGCGATCATCGAGATCGTGGGGATGCTGGGCTGGGGACGCGGAGGAGGGAAGAAATTCTGTTGGCTGAATTGCGTCTTCGCTCAATCCAATAGAATCCGATTCAACTTCACTGGCTTCAAGCTTTGAATGAACGTCGGAGGGGTAAGCCTTCTCTTCAGAAGTCCATTCTTCCTGACTCATCTCACTAGCATCTAGGGCAGATTCGCTCACTTCGATGGTCAATTCTTCGGAAGCGTTAGTGTGATCTACGGTGGTCACTTCAGAGCTGCTTGCCTCAACTTTCCCTGTCGGCAGTGACCCCAGCATGAATTCACCCACAGAGGATTCCACCACATAATCTAGTCCGGTGGCTTGGGCAAAGCGATCACTATCTCCTGTCCCTAGGGCGCAAGGAGCCAGACTCATATTTGTAGCCACCAAATAAAAGTTCTCGTACAGCACCCCTACGTGCTTCAGCACCAGGGCGTAGGCCAGGGAACGATATTTGCGAAACAGGCGGCCAAAGCGGGCGGTGATAATCAGCAAAACTTGGGGCATCCCCTGTTCACCACTCGACTGGTGAGCATCTTTAAGTAATGCTTGAATATCGGCAGCAGCATCAAGTTGAGCCAGGTGATGGTTGCGGGGATCGTAGTGGTAAAGGCCAGGACTGACCCCAGCACAATGGCGCACCACCGGGTAAATCTCCAGCTCGTACATGGCTCCGCCGCAGGGGTAGGGGCGGCGGCTTAGCTCGCCCCAGTCAAAGCCCTCACCAAACTCCGCCTTCAGCAGAGCCTGCTGCTCCGCCTCCAGACGATAAATCTCCTTGATCCGGGCGGTGCGATAGAGAAATTCCCCCAGTTGTTCAACGGTGATGGGCTGGTGGTCGTCGTACTCGCGAATCGACTGCCGCTTCTCCAGGGCGGTGGTCAGGGTTTTATCCCGCTGGCGAATCGCATCAATACTGAACTGGGGTAGGGGAACAATTTGCCCACTCATAGGCGGTTTCACCACCGGAAACTGCTCCCAAACCCCGACACTGGCGGCGATATTCGCCGTTGAGTAGTCGTGGCGGTAAAGGCGGCTGCGGCTGTGGAACAGCAGATTGTGAAATTCCCACAGTTGCAGTTCCGGGGCTTCGGCAGCTTCTAAGCTCAAAAAGCCCGTAGCCCAGAGTAGGTTTAAGAACTGATAGGCGGTTTCTGCTCCGATCTGCGGGGGGGGAGTGACCCGTCGCAGGGATTGGGGCTGGGCAAGCTGGGCCAAAATGGCGCTGGCTCGCCAATCGGTGAGCCGCACCCGAAATTTTGACAGAGGCGACTCCAGCACCATGCCGCCCTCGTGGCTGCGCTGGTAGGCAAAGCGCGACAGACTTACCTGGACTTGACTCCAGTGGGGGAGGGCGAGGTTGAGTTCGGTAGACTCCACCATCGGCTCCGCGATTGCCAGGGGTAGCACGGCGTAATTTAACCAACCCTGCTGATCAAGCTGTTGTAAAGTTACCGCCAACTGTTCCGCCGCCGCTGGCCCCTGCCGATCTACCAAGGTTTGCATCAGGGCTTCTGCCGTTGCCCCCCCCTCCTGCAATTGAGCCAGGGCATCCCCCATGCCGGTGATCGAAGGGATAGTTACCTTGGAAGGGGTCACCTCCGGACTGGTGTTAGCCCCCTCCAGGGTGAGGCAATAGCCATCGGTGCCAGCGTTAACCTGAATAGCGGCATTGAGAGACAGAGTAAAAGGAGAGGCGGACATAAATTCTGCTAAGTAGGGGTTGCTAAGAGAAGGCGATGAATTGGGGCTGGGGAGCAACTGACTCAAATTCTCCCCAGTGCCCTCTAAACTGGCATCGCCATTGGGTTCATCTCTTCCTCCGGCGTGGGTGCTTGCCGCCAGCCCAGGTTCACTGGCACGTCGTAGAGTCGTCCGGGGCCGAAGCGTGACCAGAAGTGGCGCAGTCCTGGCACAATCACCTTGACCACGTTGAGTCCGATATCTGGGCGGGTTTGGT
>JALQST010000027.1 GCA_023264315.1 Nodosilinea sp. BSH.14 | reverse complement strand
ATAGCTGATTTGCTCCGGCGTGATCCCCGCATCTTTCATCGCCATGCGAATGCAGCGGGCCGCGCCGTCCCCACCGGGGACGGGGGCGGTCATGTGGTAGGCGTCGCAGGTCATGCCGTAGCCCACCATTTCGGCGTAGATGGTGGCTCCTCGGCTAAGGGCGTGTTCGAGTTCTTCGAGGATCAAAATGCCGCAGCCTTCGCCAATCACAAAGCCATCGCGGTCTTTATCAAAAGGGCGACTGGCGCGGGTGGGGTCGTCGTTGCGGGTCGAGAGGGCACGGGCAGCAGCGAACCCCGCTAACCCCAAGGGCGTCACAGCGGCCTCGGTGCCGCCGCAGATCATTGCCTGCACTTGGCCCATCTGAATCAGCCGAAAAGCATCGCCAATGGCGTTGGAACCCGCTGCACAGGCCGTTACGGTACAGGTGCTGGGCCCCTTAGCCCCGGTGTGGATCGCGGTGAGCCCAGCGGCCATGTTGGCGATCATCATCGGAATCATGAAGGGGCTACAGCGGCTCGGCCCACGGGTGAGGTAGATTTCCTGCTGATCCTCCAGCACCTTGAGGCCACCGATGCCGGAACCAATGCAGGTGCCCACCTGTTCGGCATTGAGGTCGGTAATGTGCAGACCTGAATGTTGTACAGCCCGTTGGCTGGTGATCACCGCAAACTGGGAGAACCGATCCATGCGCTTGGCGTCTTTCTTATCCAGAAAGGCGGTGGGGTCGAAATCCTTCACTTCCGCCGCAATTTGAGAAGCATGGTTCGACGGATCAAAGTGGGTGATTCGAGCCACGCCGCTCCGCCCCGCCTTCAGCCCCTCCCAATAGTCCGCCAGACTATTGCCGATGGGGGTGATGGCATCCATGCCAGTGACAACAACGCGCTTTAATTCAGAGTGGGCCATAACCAAGGTCTATTAAAAATAGAATCAAGCCCCGCGTAGAGACGGCGCCCAACGGAGGCTAGATTCGGTACGGTCTGAAGGTAAACACTAGGGACAGGGATCCATCGCTGGGGTGAAGCTAGCCCTAGGTGGCTAGGGCGGTTGCCCTAGGCGGCTTTTACGATGAAGTTCACTGCGTCTTGAACCGTGGCAATACCTTCAGCGGCTTCATCGGGAATTTCGAGACCGAATTCTTCTTCCAGAGCCATGACCAGTTCTACGGTATCCAGAGAATCTGCGCCCAGATCGTTGGCAAAGCTGGCTTCGGGCTTCACTTCAGCCTCATCCACGCCAAGCTGCTCGCTGACGATTTTCTGAACCTTATCAAAAACCTCTGCGCTCATAGGACTCCTTCGCCTCTCCTGGAATAATGATGGACAGCAAAAAACCTTATCACCTAGCGACCCGAATTCACCTTCAAGGATGGCTAGCCCCGGCACTAAGGCGATTTGATTTTAGACATTGTTCCATACTACTCGCAAAGCGTCCCCCTTAAAATCAACCGTAACGATGGGATGGGAGGATGGGTGCGATGCCATTGGTCACGTTGACCCAAGGACATCTGAAGCTTTTGGAACTATGCCCCCGACGGTTGCAGTACAGCTATCTGGATCAATTGGCGGCACCGGAGGATCCCGATCGGCTGGAACGCCAGCGCTGGGGCACCCGTTTTCACCTGGTTATGCAGCAGCGAGAACTGGGCTTGCCCGTGGAAACCCTGCTGGCCCAAAATCCCGATCTGGCCACCGCCATCCACGCCCTTGAGGAGCAATCCCCAGAATGGTTTGGCCCCCAGGGTGACTCAACGGAGACTGAGTCGCTCCGCCAGAGCGAACACCGCCGCAGCCTAGCCTGGGGTGCCTACGAGTTAACTGTGGTGTACGACCTGCTGAGCCTAACCCCCCACAGCGGTCAAGTTATCGACTGGAAAACCTACCGCCAGCGGCCCAAGAAAGCCCAGCTATCCCAGGATTGGCAAACCCGCCTTTACCTCTATGTGCTGGCGGAAACCACTGACCTCGACCCGGCCCAACTCTCCATGACCTACTGGTTTGTGCCACCGCCCTCGGAGGACAAACCCAAGGCCGCAGATCGCCCCGGATCCGTCACCATTCCCTACTCGCCCCACAAACACCGCACCACCGCCCGCGACCTGCGCCGTTTAACCCACTATCTAGACGAACTCCTCGCCGCCCAGGAATTTCCCAAAATCGATGCCGCCCAAGGCCACTGCCAGCGTTGCCCCTTTGCCCTGCGCTGCCAGCGGGCCGATGCCCCCCCCGATCCAGGGTTGGCCCCCATTCCCGCCATCGACACCATCGACGAAATCCCCGTTTGAGGAGTGATCGGGCGGGTGTGGCTCTGGTGTCGGCGGACAGGCGAGGTTTCCCCGCCCCTGCCGTGGGTTGCCGTTGAGATTCAGCGTCTGGATTGGCTCAGGGTGGTCTATCTTGCAAAACAGCTTGGCAAAACAGCTTAGGCTAAAGTGAGGAATCGTGTTTCGTCAGGGAAATTCCCGATCCTCCTGGCCCATGGCCCATAACCCTATGACCCTCAACCGTCCGCCGCTGCCGATTTTGACCATTGTTCACCAGGCCACCTCAAACCCTGGACGGGTGGGGGCCATTTTGGCGGAGATGGGCTATCGCCTGGATATTCGCTGTTTGGCGGTGGGAGATGCGTTGCCGCCAACCCTGGAACACCACAGTGCGGCCATTGTCTTTGGTGGCCCCATGAGCGCCAACGACGACCACCTTCCCTTCATTCGGCAAGAGCTGGACTGGATTTCGACGGTGCTAGCGGCCCAAAAGCCCTACCTGGGGATTTGCCTAGGGGCGCAGTTGTTGGCTCGCACCCTGGGGGCCAAGGTGGCTCCTCACCCCGATGGCCTGAGGGAAATTGGCTACTACCCCATCGCGCCGACCCAGATGGGGCGATCCTTTCTGCCTCGGCCCATGCTGGTGTATCAGTGGCACCAGGAGGGCTTTGAGGTGCCCCACGGTGCCCATCTGCTGGCCCAGGGCAGCACCTTTAGCCACCAAGCCTTTGCCTATCAGCGGGCCTTTGGGCTGCAATTTCATCCCGAAATTACCACCACTATGGTCAACCACTGGACAACGGAGGGAGCCGAGCAACTGGCCTACCCCGGTGCCCAGGGCCGCGCCCACCACATCAGCCACCATCGCCTCTACCGACGGTCGGTGGAGGGTTGGCTGCGGCGGTTTTTGGCCCAGTGGTTAACCACACCCACCCAGGCGGAACGGGTTTGGGGCGAGTACCACAGCCCTAACCACGCCCAGCCCATCGCCCGTCGGGATATGTCTCGCGCCTAGGATTGCGTTGCAGAATACTGCCTCAACTGCCGACTTCAGACTATGGTGTAGAACGTTCTACGCTGTCTGCGTTGCGGCAAATTGTGGCCCAATCCTGGGTACGTACCCATGCAAGATCAAGACCGATCCAGGCGAGACCGATCCAGGCAAGGCCCAGCGAATTCGCAGAGGCGGGATTCGTTGGGGAAGTCCTCTGGTGATTCCTTGGTGAATGCCTCCAGCGACACTGATCCGTCCCTTGATGCAAACGGAGCAGCCCAGGCTGGCTTTTTGGTCTGTGGCTTAGGGAGTTTGGGCCAGCATTGTGTGGTCAACCTGAAAACCTTTGGAGTGCCCGTGTATGGCGTTAATCAGACGCTGCCAGATCAGTGGGAAATCGCCAATTTCGACCATTTAATCGACCATTTGGTCATTGGCGACTGCCGTTCTAGCCCGGTGTTGGAGCAGGCGGGGGTGCGCCATTGTCGGGCGGTGCTGCTGGTAACGCAGGACGAGCGAGTGAACCTAGAGGCGGCTCTGACAGCGCGGGTGCTGAACCCCCAGGTGCAGATTGTGATGCGATCCCATCAGCAAAACCTAAACGACCTGCTGGAGCAACAGCTCGACCACTTTATCGCCTTTGAGCCCACCCAACTGGCCGCCCCTGCCTTTGCCCTAGAGGCCCTGGGGGATACCCTACTGGGCTATTTCACCCTGGAGGGCCACCGGTTTCAAGTGGTGCGGCAGCGGCTACAGGCGGGACATCCCTGGTGTCGCCACCGTCCGTTGCATGAAGTCAACAGTCGCCAACGACGGTTGTTGTCCCACCACGGGATTTCTGGGGATACGGCCGGACGCCTGCCGGTCAGCCCTTCCAGCCTATTCCATCGGTGGCTTCCCACCACGCGGCTTCAGGAGGGGGATGAGGTTATCCTCATCGAATGTGATAGTGCCCTCACCCCGTCGCCCTCGGTGCCGGAGGAGGCGAAACCGCTAATCCGGCGGCAGCGGGGGCAACGGCTGAGGCAATGGCTCGCCCTTTGGGGGCAGTGGTCAACCCTCAAAGCCGGACTGTGGAGCCTGTGGCGCGGGGGCGGACGGTCGAGCCAAATTCGTCAGGTGGCGATTCTCTGCGGAGCCACGGTGGTAGCCCTGTGCTTGCTGGGAACCGTCCTGTTCAAGGCCAATGCGCCAGCGGAGGTATCCCACTTCGAGGCTTTTCTGCTCACCTTTATTACGCTGTTTGGCGGCTATGGCGATGTCTATGAAACCCTAGCCGAATTTGATCATCCCCGCCTGGTGCAAAGCTTTGGGGTCTTGCTCACCCTGGCCGGAGCCGCCTTTGTGGGGGTGCTCTATGCCCTGCTGACGGAAAAGCTGTTGTCCCTGCGGTTTGAGTTCATGGAGCGCCGCCCCCCGGTACCGGATCGGGATCACGTCGTCGTGATCTGGTTGGGGCGGGTGGGGCGTCAGGTGATCAACCTACTCCAGGAATTGAAGCAGCCCGTGGTGGGCATTATGCCCCAGGTGGCCGATACCGACCTGCTGCCCACCGTCCCCCTGCTCACCGGAGACATTGCCACGGCCCTAGACCGGGCTAACCTGGGCACCGCCAAAAGTGTGGTGGCCGTCAGCGATGATGAAATCCAAAACCTGGAACTGGGCCTGATGGCCCATCGCTTCAACCCCCACTGCCGCGCCATCATCCGCACCTACGACCAGCGCTTTACCGACCGGGTCGCCCAGATTTTTCCCTTTGCCCAGGTGATTTGTGCCTCGGCCATTTCCGCCGAAGCCTTTGCCGGAGCCGCCTTTGGGGAAGATGTCCTGGCCCTGTTCCGGCTGCACCACCAAACCGTCCTCGTCCCCCAGTACACCATCGAGGCCGATGATACCCTCAACGGCCTGTTGCTGTCGGAGGTGGCCTACGGCTATGGCGTTGTGCCGCTTTGGCATCAGCGCCCCCATCACATCGGCCAAGTCATGCCCTCGGAAGACACCGTCCTCCACCCCGGTGATCGCCTGGTGGTACTGGCCTCCATCAGCGGGTTGCGCCGCATTGAACAACACCAACTGGCCACCAAAACCTCGGTGGTTGAGGTCGAAGCGGCCCTCACCAGCGATGCCCGCTTTGATGGAGCCACCGAAATCGCTCGCATCACCGGACTGACCCTAGGCACCGCCCGCCAGTTGATGGCCCAAATCCCCGCCCGGATTCCCCAGCCCCTCTACCAGCACCAAGCCCTGCGCCTCGTGCGTCACCTGAACCGGATTCAGGTGAAAGCCCAGGTCATCCCGAGTTCCGACGCCTAAATCCTACTGAACGGATTTCAATCAACCTGCATGGTGCTGGTTGCACTAGTTGCGCTGGAACATGTGAACATCCTGCTGGGGGAAGGGAATGGTAATCCCTTCCGCATCGAGCCGAGTTTTGATGAGTTCGGGTAGGGCCAACCGCATGGTCAGAAAGTCAGCATTTTCCGTCC
This sequence comes from Nodosilinea sp. BSH.14, assembly GCA_023264315.1. Classification (GTDB taxonomy): domain Bacteria; phylum Cyanobacteriota; class Cyanobacteriia; order Phormidesmidales; family Phormidesmidaceae; genus Nodosilinea. The sequence goes on along the minus strand of JALQST010000027.1, from coordinate 10,314 downwards.
AAGCCCACACCTGCAAATCCACGCTGCTGTCGGCCAGTTCCGCCACATTGACCGCTGGGGCGGGGTCTTGCAAAATGCGCGCATCCTTAGACAGTTCATCCAGGATGGCAAGGCGGGCGTTGGCAATGCTGTCGTTGTAGCTGATGCCGACGATGGTTTCTACTCGGCGGGTGGGTTGGGTCGTAAAGTTGATGATGTTATCGCCACTGAGCTTGGTGTTGGGCACAATCACCGTGGCGTTGTCGGGGGTGATGATCGTCGTCGTGAAGAGCTGAATTTCCTCAACCCGCCCAAAGACGCCCGCGCCCTCGACCATGTCACCCACCTTGAAGGGCCGGAAAATGATAATTAACACCCCAGCGGCAAAGTTGGACAGAGACCCCTGGAGGGCAAGACCGATGGCCAAACCAGCAGCCCCCAATACAGCAATCAGCGAGGCAGTTTGAATCCCCAAACGGTTGAGGGCGGCAATCACCACAAAGGCCAGGGCGGCATAGTAGACCAGACTGGCCGTGAAGTTAATCAGCGTTGGATCCACGCCTCGTCGGGTCATCACCTTTTTCGTGGTGCGGCCAATGACCTTTGCCACCCACTGCCCAATAATCGAAATGACCAAGGCCGCTAGGGCATTGAGGCCAAAGGTGGTGATGATTTCCTGGGCCGTGGTAAGCCACTGCGTCAGATTGTCCACGGATCGTTTCCCTCCAAACAGGTTGATAACAGACGGCGCAACGCCCCGAACTGGGCCACGGCACTGCCGAACGGACGCCAAGATGGCGTTGCGGCCTCCGCCTGTTATACCAAATTCCCCTGCGCTGCCCACGCTCTTAGATGCATCTGCCCACCCATCCTAGGGCAGGGTTTTAGCCCTGCCCCACTGGATCAGTAGCGGATTTGGAGGGTAACGCTGGCCTGTACCGCTTGCTCGCCGCCAATGACCGGGGTGGAGAAATCCGCCGAGGCACTGGCCATTTCGGCGCGGCGCGGCAGGGGCACCGGTACGGGGGGATTGGCCCCATTAATTTGAATACTCACAATTTCCTGCGGCCCCAGGTTCAGGGCACGGAGGACAGTGTTGGCCTGGGTTTGGGCATCGTTGATGGCCTCCCGTAGGGCGTTCTGGCGGGCGGCTTCTAGGGCGGCATCGTCGGCAATGAAGCTGATGCCCCGAATTTGGTTGGCCCCTACATTCACCGCCGCATCCAAAATCGCCCCCACGGCCTCGGTGGGCACCCGGAAGCTGACGGTGTTGCTGCCCGTGTAGCCAATCATTTCGGAGCGTCCGTTCTCATAGCTATAGCGGGGATTGAGCTGCACCCCCGTGGTTTCCAGCTTTTCCACATTGCGCGATCGCAGCAGTTCCACCACCGCCGTAGATCGCCGTGCCACCTCCCGCTGCACCGTGGCGGCATCGGTGCCCTCCACATCCACCCCCAGGGACACCTGGGCCTTGGTGGTTTGCACAGACACTTGCCCCTGCCCGGTGACGGTGAGGGTGCGGAGGAGGGTTTCTTGGGCCATGGCGGTGGGGGTAAGGAAGGGAGTCAACACAAAACCAGAGGCAAGGGCCGCCGAGGTGAGCAGGGCCACCGTCAACCGTTGGGCGGCGCGTCCTGAGGTTGCCAGGGCGGAGGCGGGGGACAGCGTTGCAACAGAAAGCGCGTTTTTGGGAGGAGTCGTCAAGCGCGTGGTCGGGGATTGTCCGGTCGGGGAGGGTTGATCGGCCAGGTGTGCCAGGGTGATTCGCTTAAAGGTGAATCGTTTGGGGACTAAGCAGGTTAAGGGTTTCACAATGTCAAAACCTCACAGGGATGTAGGAGCTTCAAGTCCTAATCTGCCACGGGCCAAGGCCGTCCCCGCCACGGTTACGAAATTCGATACATCCCTGGGCAACACATTCCTGAACATTCCTGAACATTCCTGAGCAACCTGGAGAAAAACGTCCGGCTCCCCTCTCCTGCGAGGAGAGGGGCTGGGGGTGAGGTCTCCCGAGGATCGGTTATTGCGACTTACCCCCAGGTCTCCCCAGCGGTAGGCTAGGCGGGTTAGCACTCGGTCATAGAGAGTGCTAAGTTGATCTCTGGAGAGCTGAAAGAGCAGGACATGGCAAAAAAAGTTTCCTTTGATGAGGCGTCGCGGCAGTCCCTAGAAAAGGGTGTGAATGCCCTGGCCGATGCCGTTAAGATTACCCTCGGCCCCCGGGGGCGCAATGTGGTGCTAGAGAAAAAGTACGGCGCACCCCAGATCGTCAACGATGGCATCACCATCGCCAAGGAAGTTGAACTGGAAGACCCCTTCGAGAACCTGGGCGCTCGCCTGATGCAGGAAGTGGCGTCCAAAACCAAGGATCTGGCTGGGGATGGCACCACCACCGCCACCGTGCTGGCCCAGGCCATGGTGAAGGAAGGCTTGAAGAACGTGGCCGCTGGCACCAACCCCGTCAGCCTGCGTCGCGGCATTGAGAAGGCCGTCGCCGCCCTGGTGAGCGAAATTGCCGCCGTGGCCAAACCCGTGGAAGGCAATGACACCATCGCCCAGGTGGCCACCGTTTCCGCAGGCAGCGACGAGGAAATTGGTCGCATGATCGCCGACGCCATGGAAAAAGTGACCAAGGACGGCGTCATCACCGTGGAAGAGTCCAAGTCCCTCTACACCGAGCTGGACGTGGTGGAAGGGATGCAGTTCGACCGGGGCTACATCTCCCCCTACTTTGTCACCGACCAAGAGCGCATGGTGGTGGAACTCGACAACGCCCGCATCCTGATCACCGACAAGAAAATCAGTTCCATTCAGGATCTCGTGCCTGTGCTGGAACGCATTGCCCGTGAGAGTGCGCCTCTGCTGATTATCGCCGAAGACCTGGAAGGGGAAGCCCTGGCCACCCTAGTAGTGAATAAGGCCCGTGGGGTGCTGAGCGTCGCCGCCGTGAAGGCTCCCAGCTTTGGTGAACGTCGCAAGGCCATGCTCCAAGACATCGCCGTGCTAACGGGCGGTCAGGTCATTTCTGAGGAAGTGGGCCTCAGCCTAGATACCGCTGCTCTCTCTATGCTGGGGATTGCCCAAAAAGTGACCCTCACCAAGGACACCACCACTCTGGTTTCCGAAGCGGGCAACAAGGCCGACATCGACAAGCGCATCGCCCAAATCCGCAAGGAACTGGCGGCGACCGATTCCGAGTACGACAAAGAGAAGCTCTCCGAGCGCTTGGCCAAGCTGGCGGGTGGCGTTGCGGTGATCAAAGTCGGAGCTGCCACCGAAACCGAGCTGAAGGATCGCAAGCTCCGCATCGAAGACGCCCTGAGCGCCACCAAGGCCGCTGTGGAAGAGGGCATCGTTCCCGGTGGTGGGGCTACCCTGCTGCACCTAGCTCCCAAACTAGATGCCGTGAAAGCCTCCCTCACCGCCGAGGAAGCGATTGGGGTAGACATCGTCAAGCGGGCCATTGAAGCGCCCCTGCGCCAAATCGCCGACAACGCCGGACAAGAGGGTTCCGTCATCGTCGAAAAAGTGAAGGCCCAGGGCTTCCCTACGGGCTACAACGCCCTCACCGGAGCCTACGAAGACCTGATCCAGGCCGGGATCGTTGACCCCGCCAAGGTCGTGCGCTCTGCCCTGCAAGATGCGGCCTCCATTGCGGGTCTGGTGCTCACCACCGAAGCCCTGGTCGCCGAAATCCCTGAACCTGCGGCTCCCGCTGGCGACCCCGGCATGGGTGGCATGGGCGGCATGGGCGGTATGGGTGGCATGGGCGGTATGGGTGGCATGGGCATGATGTAGTCTGCCCGACATTACGGTCGCCGTTCCTTAAATAACCCCTAACGTCTAAGGGCACAGCTTCGGTTGTGCCCTTATGCTTTGTATGGCTGACATGATCCGTAGGGAGAACGTTGAGATGGCCCGTAAACGCAAGATTCCCAACCAAAGCCCTAAACAGCCCAATCCGTCTGCCGCCAAAGCCCGGTCGGCGGATTGGCTACCGGATCGCCGTTCTGCCGTCACCCTAGAGGCCAATCAGTTTTTGATAGATCCCCACTCGGCCCCAGCGGAACCACCCTTAGATGACGAGCGCGACGACGACGAAGACGAACTGGATGAACTCGTCGAGTTTAACTACAGCGCCCCCGGCACCCTCCCCGGCACCCTGAATATTCCCGAAGACGCCCTGCCCACGGAACTGGTGCTGATGGCCTATGGCCCCAATGGCGCTCTCAGCAAGGCCATCGAACGGGTGGAAGACTGCCGCGCCGTCGTACGACAACAGCCTGTGAGCTGGATGGATGCCCGGGGTCTGGGCAGTGAAGGCATCCTGAAGCAACTCAGCCAGGTCTTTTACCTGCACCCGCTGATGCTGGAGGATGTGGTGAACGTGCCCCACCGTCCCAAAATTGACTTTTACGACGACCAAATTCTGGTGATTATGCAAATGGTGCGCTCCAAGGAAACGGGCACCCGCGTCACCAGCGAGCAGGTCAGCTTTGTGTTGGGCCGAAATTTCCTCGTTACCTTCCAAGAGGAACCGGAATGGGACTCCTTTGAACCCGTGCGCGACCGCATCCGCCGAGGCACCGGATCCATCTGCAACCAAGGGGCCGACTACCTCGCCTACGCCCTGCTCGACACCATCGTAGACAGCTTTTTCCCTGTCCTAGAATCCATCGGGGAAGAACTGGAAGCCTTGGAAGAAGAAGTGGTCGATAACCCCAGCCGCGACACCATTGAAAATATCCACCGAATGCGCCGTGCCCTGATGAAATTGCGCCGCTACATTTGGCCCCAGCGCAGCGTGATTAACAGCCTGATTCGGGATAGTGAAGACCTGGTTAGCCAGGAGGTCAAACTTTATCTTCAGGATGTCTATGACCACATTGTTCAGGTGGTAGACATTATCGAAAACTACCGAGAAATTGCCTCCAGCTTGATGGATGTGTATCTTTCAGCCATCAACAACCGCATGAATGAAGTGATGAAATTACTCACGGTAATCTCATCCATCTTTATTCCCCTCACCTTTATTGCCGGGGTCTATGGGATGAATTTTAATCCGGCCTCCTCCCCCTTCAATATGCCCGAGCTGGAATGGTTTTGGGGCTATGTGCTTTGTCTAGGGGTGATGGCTCTAATTGCAGGGCTACAAATCTACTTCTTCTGGAAACGCGGCTGGTTTGATAATTTTTCCACCACTCGCCGCTAAATCCTCAGAATCAGGAGCCGATGGAGTCCAAGGCCCGTTGTAGCTTTTGCAGGGTTTTGTGCATTTCTGGCAGACGTCGATAGATAGCCGAGGCCTTGAGGAATACCTTGTGGGGCAGGGCCGGGGTACCCGTGACAATTTGCCCGGGGGCGATGTCATTGTGGATGCCTGCTTTGGCGGTGGCGATGGCCCCGTCACCGATGGTGGCTTGGTTGGCGATGCCCACCTGTCCGGCCAAAATCACCCGATTGCCCACCTTCACGCCCCCGGCCATGCCCACCTGGGAGGCCATCACCGTGGCCTCACCCACCTGGCAACCGTGGGCAATTTGGATCAAGTTATCCAGCTTGGTGCTGCGCCCGATGCGGGTGACGCCCACGGCGGGACGGTCGATGCAGGTGTTGCCACCGACGCGGACGCCGTCTGCAATCACCACGTAGCCGGATTGCTCCATTTTCTCCCAGCCCTCGGCGGTGGGCACAAATCCAAAGCCCTCGGCCCCAATCACCGCGCCGCTGTGGATGGTGCAGTCGGCCCCGATTTGGCTGCGTTCTTGAATGGTGCAGTTAGCATGGAGGACGGTGCGATCCCCCACCCGCACCCCGGGGTAAACCACCACGTTGGGATGGATACACACCTCATTCCCCAGGTGAACCCCCGCTGAAATCACCACATTGGCCCCGATGGACACGTTCTCGCCGTAGGTGGCCGTGGGGTCGATTACTGCGCTGGGGTGAATGCCGGGAGCCGGACGATAGGGCTGGTAGAACAGGGCGATGGCACGGGCAAAGGCCAGACGCGGATCGGCGGTGCTAATCCAGGCAATGCCCCGCTCGGTGGCCTGGGCTTGGAGGGCTTCGTTTTGGGGCAAAATCAGGGCGCTGGCCCCGGTGGTGGCCACAAACTGGGCGAATTTGTCCCCTTCGATGTAGCTCAGGGTTCCGGCAACGGCCTCATCCACAGCGGCGACCCCGGCAATGTCGGGATCATGACCTGGATTTGCCTCCAGGCTGGTGGCGGCGGCAATCCGAATCTGTTCGGCGATGGTGCTGAGCTTCATAGGAATTAGGGAATCACAAAAACCTGGCTTTTACGCTACCAGAAAGGCGACGCATTCCACATGGGGGGTTTGGGGGAAGAAATCGGCGGGTTGGGCTTTGGTTAGGGTGTAGCCGCCCTCTTCGCGGAGGATTTTGAGGTCACGGGCGAGGGTAGCGGGGTCGCAGCTCATGTAGACGATGCGAGGGGGCTTGAGGGCTATCAGGGCATCGAGGATGGCCCGATCACAGCCCTTGCGGGGAGGATCGAGCACCACAATGTCCAGCGGATCCGCCAATCCTTCGGCGGCGGTGATTAGGGTTTCGCCCACGTCCCCCGCCCGAAACTCCACATTGTCGATGCCGTTCAGGCCCGCATTGGCCAGGGCTTGTTCAACCGCCTCGGTTTGCACTTCTAGGCCCACACAGCGTTTGGCCACCTTGGCGAGGGGTAGCGTTAGGGTGCCGACGCCGCAGTAGGCATCAATAATGGTTTCGCTTCCGGTCAGCTTTAATTCGTTCAAAATCACCTGAAGGATACCTTCCGCCTGTTCGGTGTTGACCTGGAAAAAGGTGGTGGCGTGGATGCGGAAACGCAGGCCGGCAAAGATTTCTTCGATGTAGGGCACACCGTCAATGACCAGGGTTTCAGCCCCAAAGATGGCGTTGGTTTTGTCGGGGTTGAGGTTGACGCACACCCCCACGATGTCGGGGTAGCGCTCCATCCATTCCTGGGCTTGGAGTTCGATGTCCTTCAAATTCGGCGCAGTAGACACCAGGGTGAGCAACATCTGCCCCGTGCGCCGCCCCACCCGCAGACCCAGATGGCGCAGTCGGCCCTGGTGGCGGTCTTCGTTGTAGATCGACCAGCCCCGTTCCTTGAGATCCTGCTTCACCTCCGCCAGCAGGGGGTTCAGCCGTTCATCCTGCACCGGGCACTGGTTCAGGTTCACCAGTTTGTGACTGCCCTTACGGAAATAGCCCGCCTTCACGTTGCCCTCCGGCGACCGGGCCAGGGGATAGGTGGCCTTGTTGCGGTAGCCCAGGGACGATTCGGTGCCCAGAATCGGCAGCACCTTAGGCGCATCAAACTTGCCAATGCGAACCAGGGCATCCGTCACCTGCTGCTGCTTGGCCGCGAGTTGGGCCTCGTAGCTGACGGTTTGCCACTGACAGCCACCGCACTTATCCGCCACAATGCAGGCCGCCCGCACCCGATCCGGCGAGGGACTGATCAACTGCTTCACCTGCCCCCGCGCAAAGGTGGGCTTGGCCTGCACCAGCCGCACCCGCACCTCATCCCCCGGCACCGTGTCGGGCACAAACACCACCCGCTCCTGCCAACGCCCCAGCCCATCGCCGCTGCTGGTGAGATCGGTAATGGTTAACGCCACCGTATCGCCCTGTCGCCACCCGTCCATGCCGTTGTCCTGCTGTCCTATGAGTCTCTTGGCCGATAGGCCAAATGTGCCTAACGACTGTAGCAATCTGGGGGGCAGATCGGGGCATACATGTCGATTTGTGGCGGATAAATCGGTGCGGTGGGTAGGCAGATCGGAGGGTATTTGAACCGGTACGGTAGGCGGTGTAACGGTTGATTTTGGCGAAATCACGGTAGATTAAGGGCAAAATTAGGGATTCACAGCGATGATCACCGGCTTCCAACCACTGGCTCAGGCGTTGACCGCTGGCCCTGTTGTTCTCGCGACGGTGGTCGCCGTGCGTGGGTCGGTGCCTCGTGAGGTGGGGGCGCGGCTGGTGGTGGATGCCCAGGGCCAAGCCTTTAACACCATCGGCGGCGGGGCCGGGGAAGCGAGGGTGATCGCCCATGCCCAAGCGGTGCTGCAAACGGGGGAGCCGCAGATCGTCGAAATTGACCTCACGGGGGCACCGAATCGCCCGACCCAGGGGGTCTGTGGCGGGTTGATGCAGGTGTGGCTAGAGCGCTGGCAGGGGGAAGACGCCCTAAACTTAGCTCAAACCATTGTGCAGCGACTCCATGCGGGGCAAGCCGTCACGCTGGTCACGCCCCTGGATGGGACGGGGACTCCCTACCTCAGCGAAGTTCCCGTCAATCTCGATCTCGCCACGGCCTTTGTGGAAATCCTGCAACCGCCGCCCCTGCTGTTGATCGTCGGTGCTGGCCATGTGGGGGTGCAACTGGCCAAGGTGGCCCACCTAGCCGGGTTTGCCATTGCGGTACAGGATGACCGCCCCGCCTGGGCCAACGAACGCCTCTATCCCCAGGCCAGCTATCGACTGGCGCAGCCCATCGAACCTGCCCTAGCCACCCTGGCCGATCACCAAAATCTCTATGCTGCCCTTGTCACCCGTGGCTATACCTACGATCTAGAAGCCCTCACCCAGCTTTTGCAGCGCCCCATCCCCTGCGCCTACATCGGCATGATCGGCAGCGAAAAACGGGTGCGTCAGGTCTATCAAACCCTCGAACAAGCGGGCTTTCCCCGTTCTGATTTGGCCAACATTTATGGCCCCATTGGCTTAGATATCGAAGCCCTCACCCCGGAGGAAATCGCCGTTAGCATCACCGCCGAGCTGATTATGGTGCGCCGGGGCGGCACCGGACGGCCCCTCTCGAAACGGCTGCGACCATCCCCCTAGAGCAGCCACTCCAGGCCCAATCCCCACCGGCTCTCTTGGCCAAAACGGAAATTTTGAAACTCCAGATCGCTGGCGAGGCGCAGATGAGACGTGACCGCATAGCCGAGGTTGAACCGGGTGATGCCGACTTCGCTATCGGTGCCGGGGGCTACCCAGTGCTGGCTGAGGGAAAAATCCGCCGCGCCCCCACGGGAGGGAATAATCATCAGGCGCAGGCCCAAGTCTAGGCCGTCAGTGGTGTAACCGGGGGCCGACACCGACCGATAGCCCAGGCTGGGGGCCACATTTACGTAGCCACCCAGGGGCAGCAGGTAGTAGCGGGCCTCGGCTCCGTAGGCTTCCCGCTGGCCGTTGCCGCTGCGGTGATAGTCAGCACTGGCGGTGAGCCCCGTCCCAGGCCAGACAAACACATCTTCGACCCCCACCTGAAAGCCGCTGATTTCGCCATTGGAGGGAAAGTTGGCATAGCCCACCCGCAACCGAGTACGAAAGCTGGGGTCATGGCGAATCTCCTGGGCAATGTCGGGAATGTCCTCCAACCACTGCCGCAACACCGGGCTTTCTTCAAGGATGCTGGGATCCAGTTCCAGGGGCGGAAACTCGTCGGGGGTGGACTGGGCCTCTTCAGCGAGGAGGACATGGTCGACGGGTAAGTGATCCCCGTCCAGTAGGACATCTTGGGCAGATAGACCCTCCTGAATGCCGAGGTTCGAGGCCGCCATGGCCATCTCGCCGCCCCCCAGCCCACCCATTCCCCCGAGGACAAGACCGAGGAAGGTTGGCCCCAGGCGACGGTAGGGGCGCGGTCTCCTCGCCCCCAGAGACCACAGGTATGCCAGCCGGATTTGGCCTACGGTGTGCGCCATATCAACACCAGATCCCAAGGGTTACAGCGAGGTCGTCCATGGATTCGTCCATTCATCCTAAGAAAAACGGCCCTGTAAACCTACAAAGCCGTTGGGGGAAACGAGGATAGCGTTTTGAAAACGTGTCTGGGTCAGAACAACCCCCCGCAGGGGCTAGCGCACTTCGCCACGGGAAGCAGTAACATCGATGGGCTTCATGAAGTAGAGGCTCACCATTTGCCAGCCGATGTTGGCAATGTGGGGCAGCTTTTGCAGGGTTTGCAGCAGCTTGGGCTGGTTGGATTCCGACACTGCCGAAATCTTGGCGTTGGCCGCAGCAGCCATATCCATACGCTTGAAGAAGTCGGGATGCTCCACGTTCAGCACCACCGGGAAGACGCGACCAGCGGTTTCGTTGGTCTTTTCGATCACTTCGATATCGTAATCCCGTGCGTTCAGACCCAGGGAGGCGTAGAAGCCGCTGCGCTGAAGGTCGTTCAGGTACATGGTGGCGAACACCGACAGCAGGAAGAAGCGGCACCACAGCTTGGCCTTCCAGTCGGTGACGATGTCGGGCTGGGCCTTCATCAGGGCCGAGAAGAAGTCGCCGTGGCGGTTC
>JALQST010000279.1 GCA_023264315.1 Nodosilinea sp. BSH.14 | reverse complement strand
TTGACGTGGCTAAGGTCGGCCCCGCTGAGGTTGCGGTTGGCAAAGTCTTTTTCCCGCAGGTTGGCCCCGCGCAGGTCTTTGCCGCTGAGGTCGGGCCGTTGGCGATCTCGGTGGGCACTGCTAGCGGCGTTGCGGGTGTGGGCGTTGTAGGTGTTATAGCCCGGATCTACCGTCGAGCCTTGGGGGGGCGCGGTGTTGGGGGTCACTTTGGGGCCAGTGGGGCCAGTCCTATTGGTGTTAAAGCCGGATCGACCAGGGTAGCCTGCGCCCTGGTTGGGAGCCTCGGAACTGCTGCTGGTCTGGCTCGGTGCGGCGAATCCGCTCTGACTAGGGGACTGGGCATGGCCTACCCCCGCTGCGGCATCGCGCCGTTGGCGATAGGTTTGGTAGGAGCTAGAGGCTTGGGATGCTCCCGGTTGGCCAGGGTTGGTGGACTCCCTACCGTTGGTCGAGGTGCCGTTAGATGAACTCCCGTTGGTGGAATTTCCATGGGTTGAGGTGCCGTTAGCCGAAGTTCCGTGAGTCGAGGTTTTACCCGTATCGGCCTTCGTTTCCCGATTCGTTTCCCCGTGGGCCGCCGCCCCCTGACCGTTGCTGGCGGCGGGGCCGTAGGGCGGTTGGCCGTAGGTGTTCTGTTGATAGCGGTAGTAGCGGCTTTGATAGTTGGGATGGGCCGATTGCTCCGTGCCGTTGGATCCCTGACTGTCCTGCCCGTTGTTCTGGCCGGATCCCTGACCATTGCCCTGGGAAGCGTTGGGTTCGTAGGGCCGACGGTAGCCACTGCCATAGCCATAGGGCGGACGGTAGTTGTTGCCATAGTAGCGACGGTCGCTACCCTCGCTGGAGGATTGGGACGCCGAAGAGTAGCTGGAGGAGGATCGGCTGGCGGTGCCGTAGCGATTGGTGGCCGAACTAGCGCCGCTGCGGCCATTGCGGCTGTGGGTACGCAGCAGATCCCGCGCCTGGTTGAGGGCTTTGATCTTGTCCTGGGCTTTTTGGTACAGCCGCTCGTTGTCTTGGGGGATGCGATCCGGATGCCAAACAAACACCAGATCCTTGTAAGCCTGGTTAATTTCCTCCAGGGAGGCACCAGGCTCTAGATCTAGCATTCGGTAGGCGTTATCCAGCTCTCGCATAGGGAGGTGTGCTCGCACCGTAGGGTGAGGTTTCCGATTCCTAACATTTTAGGCGGGTTCCCCCTCCCGCGTAAGGGCTTGGCCTGGATCTACGGCTTAGCTTAAGGTCAATCTCGCCAAACCGACTGATTCTTAAAGCAAATTTCGGGGATCACCACAGCTTAATATGGGGACACATACCCGGTTCTGACCCACGGTCGTTGCGCCTTGGTGCTATCCAAAGGCGGAACTGGGATCAGCGTCATTCAGTGGTTGGGAGGTAAGGATGCGGATTTTAGTCATGGGCGGCACCCGGTTTATTGGGGTGTATTTGACCAAGCTATTGGTGGCCCAGGGGCATGAGGTGGTGCTGTTTAACCGAGGCAAAAAGCCTGCTCCCGTGGAGGGTGTGCAGACCATCGTGGGCGACCGCACCGATGCCGATGCCCTGAAAAGCAAGCTGGCGGGGGAATTCTTCGACGCCATTTTTGACAACAACGGGCGAGAACTCTCCGATACCCAGCCCCTGGTCGAACTCTTTGGCGACAAGGTCAAACACTTTGTCTACGTCAGCTCTGCCGGGGTGTACCTCAAGTCCGACCAAATGCCCCACATCGAAGGGGATGCTGTCGATCCCAAGAGCCGTCACAAGGGCAAGTTTGAAACCGAAGCCTACCTCCAGGCCCAGGGTGTGCCCTTCACCTCCGTCCGCCCGGTGTATATCTACGGCCCCCAAAACTACAACCCTCTGGAAGCTTGGTTCTTCGACCGGATTGTGCGGGGGCGTCCTGTCCCCATCCCCGGCAATGGAATGCACCTCACCCAGTTGGGCCATGTGCAGGACTTGGCGGAGGCCATGGCCGCTGTGCTGGGCAACGACACCACCATCGGCCAGATCTACAACATCTCTGGCGAAAAAGCCGTCACCTTTGATGGCCTAGCCCGCGCCTGTGCCCAAGCCGCCGGGAAAGATCCCGCCGACCTGGAGATTGTTCACTACGATCCCAAAGCCTTTGATTTCGGCAAAGCCAAAGCCTTCCCGATGCGGGTGCAGCACTTCTTCACCGCCATTGACAAAGCCCAGGCCGAACTGGGCTGGGCTCCAAAGTTTGACCTCGTCACTGGGCTGAAGGACTCCTTCCAGCACGACTACCTGGCCACGGGCAAGGCTAAGGCCGAGGTCGATTTTAGTTTGGATGACCAGATTCTCGGCTAGATCCCGCGCGGGGAGGGCAGGATGAGTCATGCCCTCCCCACCCGATCCAAGGCTGCCTAAATGCCCGCACCGTCGAAGAATTCGTCGATGGTGCGGTCTTGGATGCGGCAGACCACCCGCTCTCCCCGGCTCGCGGCCACGACGGTGGCCAATTCATGTTCTAGGGTAGGCGTGGCAGCTTGGTTGATGGCCTGCACCTCCCGTTCTAGGGCTTCAATGCGGTCTACGAGGGCGCGGATGACCTGGGCTTCGGAATCCGGCAGCCGCCCGTGATCTAGGGGTTCCACCCGTTCCCCAGAACGATAGACCACCCGACCGGGCACCCCCACAACGGTGCAATCGGAGGGCACTTCCCGCAGCACCACAGAACCGGCCCCGATGCGCACATTGTTGCCGATTTGGATGTTGCCTAATACCTTAGCTCCGGCCCCGACCACCACGTTTTCGCCCAGGGTGGGGTGACGTTTGCCGCTTTCTTTACCGGTGCCGCCCAGGGTCACGCCTTGGTAAATCAGGGCATAATCGCCGACGATGGCGGTTTCACCAATGACCACGCCCATGCCGTGATCGATAAAGACCCCTCGGCCAATGGTGGCCCCAGGGTGAATTTCAATGCCTGTGAGGAAGCGGGCTAGGTGCGAGAGCAGCCGAGGAATGACCGGAATGCCAAGGTTCCACAGCCAGTGGCTAAACCGATGCATCGCCAGGGCGTGAAAGCCGGGGTAGGACGTGATCACCTCTAGCCCATTGCGGGCGGCGGGATCGCGTTCAAAGACGACACGGAAATCTGCAACCAGAGTTTTAAGCACAGGGTTTCAGAAAAATCAGCAAGGGCATTAATATCCTAGCGTGGGATTGATGATCCTCAACCGGGCGCACGGGGCTAGGGGCCAACGCTGAGGGAGTAGTGGATCCGCTGGCCTTGGTTGTGGGATCCAACCCAGAGGCGATAGGTGCCTGCTGGTAAATTTTGGGCCTGAATGTGGGCATCCAGGTTGCGACGGCTGATGTCTTCGCCGCAGTGAACCCTTGAGTCTGTGGGGCCTTGTAGCAACAGCGTGGTGTCATTGCCGCCGCTGTTGACCTGAAGATTAAGCTGAGTCACGGGGTGCTGAAGGGTGAGGATGTGGCTCGGGCTGGCATCGGCAAAGCCAACGCAGATGACCCCCTGCTGATCGCGCATGGCGATACTGGCTACGGAAAAAATGCCAGCGGTGGTTCCACTCACGGTGGCGCTGGGCTGCCCACTCGATAGGGCAATCGGAGCAAAGTTGGCGGTTTGGGCCAAGGCGGTGGCCCCCAGCCCTCCCAACCCCGTGATCACAAGGGCCATCATTCCATAGCGTTGATAGTGGATACCCACGGCCACCCCCTTACGTCCTGTGAAAGATGTTGAGCGTCGAAAAGTTGAGCGTCGAAAATGTGGAAACCGCTGAAGATGTCGAAGACGGTGAAGATCGTTCTGACCCAAGCGGCTTTGCCGCAAGTTTATTGTCAAGGGTTTTCTTCCTAGCTGTTTCCTCGACCATGGCTGGACGGCTATCGCTATCGCCGATGATAGCCCTACCTCTAGGATGCTGGGCGGTCGGGAACAACGGGCCTTGGGATGGACAGACGTTGAACTGGCTGGGGCGGATCTCCTGAACCGCCGGGAGGCACCGCGTAGAATGAAAACCGAATACGAGGAAACCATCCTTCCCGAATCCGCATCTGAGGAGTTCTCCCCGATCTATGGCGCAGTTGCAGCCCCCCAAATCCCACCACGACCAACGCATGGTGGCCCTGGCCCGCACCCTGCGAGCCCTTTGGATGGCCCCAACCGCTGCCGATGCCTTTACCCTTGCCCTCAACCATCTGCACCAGGTTTTGGACTTTGCCCGATCATGGTGGCTAATCTGCAAACCGAACCTCGGGCGGGGGAGTGGGGCACCATCGCCCAGTCGTTTGCCCTCCAAAGTGCTGTGGTGTACCCCATTAAGCGGCAGGAAACCTGCTTTGGGCTGTTGGTGATGGCCTCCCAAACCTGGGGAATGACCCTGTCTACGGGGGATCTATGCCTATCTGGCCATTGTGAACGGAGCCTTGGCCCTAGGGCGAGCCCCTGGGGATGGCCTCAGCAATTCTCAGTATGACTAGGCTGGCGAATAAAATACCGCTCAGGCTGAGCCTGTCGAAGCCTTTTCACCCT
>JALQST010000278.1 GCA_023264315.1 Nodosilinea sp. BSH.14 | reverse complement strand
TATCAATTTAACATTTATACACACAGGTGTCTGAGGCCCAGCGATCCCTAGGAAGGCTGACCCAGATCATGCTGCCCAGCCCCAGGAAAACCCCTCTCCCGCCCTTTGTGCGGGAGAGGGGCCGCAAGGATGTGCCCCGGCACTACGGACGGGTCAAGGCATTGTTCTGAGGAACGCAACCTACAGCACTTTTTCTAAAAACTGCTGGGCGCGGTCGCTCTTGGGACTGCTGAAAAAGACATCGGGCGGGGCATCTTCCACCAGGTAGCCGCCATCCAAAAACAGTACCCGGTCGGCCACTTCACGGGCAAAGCCCATTTCGTGGGTGACGATGCACATGGTGATGCCCGTATCGGCCAGCCCCTTCATCACGTCCAGCACCTCTTTCACCATTTCCGGGTCGAGGGCGCTGGTGGGTTCATCAAACAGCATAGTGCTGGGCTGCATGGCCAGGGCATGGGCAATGGCCACCCGTTGTTTTTGGCCCCCAGACAGCCGGGAGGGGTACTGATCGGCCTTTTCCGCCAAACCGACTTTGGTGAGCAAATCCAGGGCAATTTGGCTGGCATCGGCCTTAGAAAGTCCCTTGACTTTCATGGGGGCATAGGTGAGGTTGTCCATCACCGTTTTGTGGGGAAACAGGTTGAAATGCTGGAACACCATGCCCACGTTTTGGCGCACTTTTAGGATGTCGCACTTGGGGGAGGTGATGTCGATTCCATCCACAAAAATGTGGCCAGCGGTGGGGATTTCTAGTAGGTTAATGCAGCGCAAAAGGGTGGATTTTCCTGACCCCGAAGGGCCAATAATCGCCACCACTTGCCCCGTTTCGACCTCGGTGGAAATGTCCTTGAGGACTTCCAATGGCCCAAAGGATTTGACCAAATGTTCGATTCTAATCACTGCGGCGCATCCTCCGTTCCAGCACTTGGGCGGCCTGGGTGAGGCCCATGACCATGATGTAGTAGATAATGCCGACCACAATCAGCGGCTCGAAATAGAGGAAGGTTTGCCCCGCTACCACCTGCGCCCGCCGCATCAAATCCAGCACGCCGATGGTAGACACCAGGGCCGAATCCTTCAGCAGGGCAATGCTTTCATTCACCATGGCAGGCAGGATATTTTTGAACGCCTGGGGCAAAATAATATCGAGCATCATCAGCTTGTAGGGCACCCCCAGAGACATTGCTGCCTCCCGCTGGCCCTTATCCACCGCCATAATGTCCGCCCGAATGGTCTCGGAACTGTAGGCGGCGGAATTGAGGGCGAAGGTGAACACCCCGGCCTCGATGGGGCTAATTTTGTAGCCGATGAGATGGGGCGTGGCAAAGTAGACCAAGGCCAACTGCAAAATTAGCGGCGTGCCCCGAAAAATGGAGGTGTAAAACTCCGCAAACCACCGCAGGGGATTGATGGATGAAATCTTCAGCAACGACAGCAGCGTACCCAGGGTGAACCCAAACACCGCTGACAACAGCGTGAACTGAAGCGTCACCACAACGCCCTTCAGGATAAAGGGCAAAGATGGCACAATTTGGCCAAAATCTAGGTTCATCGTTTTGGCCTAACCTTCCCCGTCGCCAAACCACTTCAGGATCAACTCCTCCATCATGCCGCTGCTTTTCATTTCCGCTAGCACCCGGTTGAAGTCTTCCACCCGTTCGGAACCCTTCGGGAAAGCGACGGCGGAACCTGAGGCTTCCTCATCGGCAATTTCCACCGCCTTGAGGTCGGGGTTGTTGGCCAAAAAGCCAGCGGCCACGGTGTCTTCGATGATGGCGACGTTAATGCGGCCTGATTTCAATTCTTGGACAATCTCGTTAATGCGGTTGAGGGGGGAGATCGTGATGCTGGGGGTGGCTGCTACCAAGTCGTTGCCCAACCCTTCTTGGATGGAACCCAACTGTACCCCCAGGGTTTTTCCGGCCAAATCCTCGACCCCGGTGATGTTGTCGCTGGCCGGAAACACCAGCATGTTCTTGGCTTCGTAGTAGATTTCCGAGAAGTCTACGTTCTGTTTGCGCTCCTCGGTGGGGGTCATGCCCGCCATCACAACGTCGGCCCGCCCTGCCTGCAAGGCTGGGATTAGGCCATTGAAATCCATATTGGTGATTTCGAGCTCGTAGCCCAGTTCCGTGGCGATGTAGCGAGCAATATCCACATCAAAACCCACAATTTCCTCGGTGCCGCCAGCGGTTTCCACAAATTCGTAGGGCGGATAGTCCGCCGAGGTTGCCATCACCAACGTTTGTGCCCCGCCTGTGGAGGTTCCCCCTCCTCCGCAGGCAGAGGTGAGCTTGTCACCCTTCGACAGGCTCAGGGTGAACGGCCAATTTGCCAAAATGAGAATTGCTGGGGCTCAACAGAATGTCGTTGCTGATACTGTTTCATCGTGATATGGTAAGCAACTACATCAAAACCCCTAAAGCAATGATGGCACCCTCAATCCTGCTGGACTGAGCAAGCACAGACCGACAGGTTGGGGCTTCGTTGGTTTGAAGCCTTGGGTTTGAAGCGCAGAGCACATGCTTGACGCTAGTTTTCTTCCTGTGGGAATGGACTAACGAGTGGTCTGGGTGTTGCATTCAGTAGGCATCAATGACCTTATCTGCCATATTTTGGGCGGCCAGTCTACCGTCCACCTTGGGCGTTATGCCCTACGCCCCCCAGGTCGCGGTATTGGAGGACGTCACCTATGCCGAGTTATCGGCTGGGGGATCAGCGGGGGTGGCTACCATCTCCCGATGGTTCTCTTCCCAACCCGCAACGTATCCGGAAGCTGGAACGCCAGCCCCAGCTAGGGCCGCTGCGATCGCCCCAGCGTTGTCTCCAGACGCTACCCTAGTCGCCATTACCCCTCTCCAAGGGATGGTGACTGAGCCCCTCCAATCCCTAGGGAAAACGGTGGACTGGCAACGATGGCATCACCTTGCGGCGGTGACGGTGGTGGCCACCCAGCCCCTCGCAGACGAGGACGGCGCAATTCCGGCGTCTCTTTCCGATACCCTGGCCACCGGGGCTTGTCCCGTGGCACAGGCCCACGGTGCCACCACCGAGGATTCCCCCAGGGAAAGCCCAGCCGATCCGGCCTACGTGATCCGGGTGAAGGGCGTCGCCATTGGCCAAGTGGCCTCGGCGGCGGTGGCCGATCAGGTGGCGACGGATCTGCGGGCGACCATGCCCACCCTCGCCGATGCGCCCTACGATCTCGTTCCTGCTTTAAGGGGAGACACGGGCCGAGGAATGATCGCAGGGGCAACGATCTTTACACTGCCCCCAGAGGCCATCGGCGATGACGACTCCATGGCCCTCACCACGGCCCAGTGGGTGAATAATTTGCGGTTGGCCCTGGGTTCCGATCCCCTGAATCTGAGCCAGGTGCAGCGGGTGGCCTATGGCTTGGATGCCACCTCCACCCAGTTTCAGGGCACGGCCTCCTGGTATGGGCCTTATTTCCATGGCCGTAAAACCGCCACCGGAGAAATTTTCGATCAGGAAGCCTTAACCGCTGCCCACAAAACCCTACCCTTCAATACCTATCTGGAGGTACGAAATCTGCTGAACGGCAAAACCGTGGTGGTGCGCATCAATGATCGTGGCCCCTACGTGGGTGATCGATCCCTAGATTTATCCTATGGGGCGGCGCGTTGCCTGGGCAGCGATCAGGTGGGCGTCATTCCCTATGAGGCTACCATTCTCACGCCGGATGCCCCCCCAGCCTGGGAGGAAGCGGCCTTCCCCCTGTAGCCCCGCCTACGCCCCGGCCCTTCCCCCCACAACCCCTAGACCAGCCCCCGTGCCCGATGGTTTTCGCCATGGATTGGTAGCCCAACGGAGTGCCAGCCTACGGTATAGGATAGAAAGCCTGACACCCTCCAACCCTCCTATTGCGTTTGCCCAATCATGGCCGAAACCATTCCTCTGCTCTGGTTGCCGATGTTTTTGCACTGCCTGATTGGCCTCGTCGCCGCCCAGGTGGCCTTTCGCAAGGGGTATGACTTGGGAATTTGGCTGCTGTGGGGGATCTTGGGCGGCACCATCGCCTTGGTCGATGCCCTGCGACGACCTCGGTATCAGGTGCCCACGTCTCGATGAAGCGATCCTTCGCCACGAGCTGGCGGCGAGTTGTGGCCTGGTTGCCTGCGCTGCATCCCCAGGTGTGGTGGCTGGCGGCGGGGCGGCTGCTCTCCCAGGTGGGGATCGGCTTCACCCTGTTCTATGCGCCGATTTTCTTTGTGAACCAGGTGGGGCTCTCGGCCACGGAGGTGGGCATTGGCCTCGGCCTGGGGTCGGTGACGGGAATTGGGGGTCGCATCCTGGGCGGGTCGATGGTGGATTCGCCAAGCTGGGGGCGGCGTCCGGTGCTGCTCAGTTCCACCCTCATTTCGGCCCTGGCGGATGGGGCGCTGGTGCTGGCCCAGGGGTTTCCGGTGTTTCTGTTGGGCAACGGCCTGATGGGCTTTGGGGTGGGGCTCTATTGGCCCGCCACCGAAACCGTCGCCGCCGACCTGACTCCCCCAGATCAGCGCACCGAAGCCTATGCCGTGGTGCGCT
>JALQST010000277.1 GCA_023264315.1 Nodosilinea sp. BSH.14 | reverse complement strand
ACTGGCGGTCAATAGTGTGATTACCGTGGCTTCCCTCATGGCCCTGGGCCAGATCATTCCCTACATCCAAACCCAGGCCAACCGTCTAGAGCAAGTCAACCAAGCGGTGGAGACAGCTACCACCTCCCAAACCAAACTCCGGGCCGAATTTGATCGCTACTTTGACCCCGCCCAGGCCAGTCGCTTGATTCAGGAATACAGCGGCTACCGATCCCCCCAAGAGCGCCAGATCGTTTGGACGGAAACACCCTCCCACTAGGGCCAATGGGTCGGTGAGGCCGCCATTCAGCCCGAGGCCAGCCAGCCCTCAACCCCAGCGGCCATGGGAGATTAAGCCGGGACTTAACCATGGCTTAAGGGGGTGTTATGGCGGCGAGTTTAGGGTGGGGAGAAATCCTAGCCCTAGCGCAGATCGGACACCGTGGCTCGCCAACGGTCTTGATTTATTTCGAGTACACTGTACCTGCCAGGGTCGACCCCTTCATACAACCTGGAAGGAGATACAGCAGGAATGACGGCACAGCGCGTATTGATTATTGGTGCAGGCGGTGTGGGCAATGTGGTGGCCCATAAATGCGTGCAAAGCGAGGATGTGTTCTCAGAGGTGTTGTTGGCCACCCGCACCAAGGCCAAGGCCGATGCCATCGCTGCCCGCATCAACTCCCCGCGGCTCTCAACGGCCCAGGTGGATGCCGACAATGTGGCGGAAACCGTTGACCTGATCCGCACCTTCAAGCCCGCCATTCTGATCAACGTGGCCCTGCCCTACCAGGATTTGTACCTGATGGACGCTTGCCTCGAGGCCGGAGTCCATTACCTCGATACCGCCAACTACGAGCCCCCCGACGTGGCCCATTTTGAATATAGCTGGCAGTGGGCCTACCAAGATCGCTTTCAGGAACGGGGGCTCACCGCCGTTCTCGGCTGCGGCTTTGATCCCGGTGTGACGGGGGTGTTCACCGCCTACGCCGCCAAGCACCACTTCGACGAAATCCATGCCCTCGACATCGTGGACTGCAATGCGGGCGACCACGGCAAAGCCTTCGCCACCAACTTCAACCCCGAAATCAACATTCGCGAAATCACCCAGCGGGGCCGCTACTGGGAAAATGGCCAGTGGCATGAAACCGATCCGCTCTCGGTGCATCGCCCGGTGAACTACCCTAACGTTGGCCCCCGCGAATCCTACCTGCTCTTCCACGAAGAACTGGAATCCCTCGTCAAAAACTTCCCGACCCTCCAGCGGGCGCGGTTTTGGATGACCTTCTCCGAAAACTACCTCACCCACCTGCGGGTGCTAGAAAACGTCGGCATGACCCGGATTGATCCCGTCCTCTACGAAGGCCAGGAAATCGTGCCGCTCCAGTTCCTCAAGGCCGTGCTGCCCGAACCCGCCTCCCTGGGCGAAGGCTACTCCGGCCAAACCTCCATCGGTTGCCAAATTCGCGGTATCAAAGATGGCCAAGAGCGCACCTACTTTATCTATAACAACTGCGACCACGCCGCCTGCTATCGGGAAACCGGAGCCCAGGGCGTGTCCTACACCACCGGAGTCCCCGCTATGCTGGGAGCCGCCATGGTGCTCACCGGAAAATGGAGCGGGGCCGGAGTGTGGAACGTGGAGCAGTTTGATCCCGATCCCTTCCTCGCCCAGCTTGGCGACTTTGGCCTGCCCTGGGTCGAAAACGTCGATCATCCCCTCGACTTCGAGGCTTCCTAGGGCCGCTCGGTGGCCCATTGGATAACGACTGGATTAAAGGTGTCGGGATCTTCATCGTAGAGACAGTGGCCCACATCGGGTAAATACCGAAGCTGAATGTGGGGACTGAGATCGGCGAGGCCCACCGCAAAACGGGGCGGGATCACCCGATCCCGCTGGCCCCACAGGATGATTGTGGGCTGGGTGAGAGCCGCCAGCATTCCCGTCACGGAGGGGCTAAAATCGACATCGCTGCGAGCATTCACCAAGTAACAGAGGGTGCGGGCGGCTCCCCGCTGTTGAGGGGGCAGGGCAAAGGTATCGATCAGTTCCTCGTCCACTGCATCGGGGCGGGTATAGATACCGCGCAAGGCTCGCTCCAGGAATTGCCGTCGCCGCACCACCCGAAACAAAGGCCGCAACAAGAGGGGGGAGGCCACCCAGCGCTCCATCGTACGCCCTAAATCGGCCACCCAATCGGCCACAAGATCCTCACGGGACGCCGGAATGGGTACCGTAATCAGCAACACCCGCCGCACCCAATCGGGATGGCGGTGGGCCAGGGTGAGCGCCACCAACGCCCCCAGGGAATGCCCCACCAGGTTCACGGGCTGGCCAATGATCTGCCGAATGAAGTCCGATCCCTGTTCGGCCCACAGCATTGCCCCGTAGGAGGCCGTTGCCTTTTCCGCATCGCCAAACCCCAGCAGGTCGATGGCATAGACCGGGGCCACCGTACTCAGGGCCGGAAGATTGTGTCGCCACTGGTTTAGGTTCGCCCCAAACCCGTGAATCAATAGGATGGGCGGCAGGGGCGTTGCCACCTCCGGGCCGGGGTGGAACCAGTAGCGCACCCGCCAGCCCCGCCAATACCACAGCCGCTGATGGCCAGCCTCCGCCAGCCCCCCCGGACGTGCCGCTAACGTGACCCCTGGCATGATCGCTCTCCCCAGATCCCAATGAACTTCAAGCGTCCGTACTGAGCGGTGTCGGTCGTTGAACGTTGGTCGTTGAATAATGGTGAATGCCCGACCACGTCCAGCCCTAGTCAGGGTACCAAAACATGCCCTTAATTCCCTCTGGATCGAGGACAAAGCCCAAACGACGGTAAAAATCTACGACCTGGGGATCGGCAAACAACGTAATATTACTAATATCGGAATGGCGCAGTTTACGGATAATGTACTGCATTAGCGCTTTACCTAAACCCTTACTCTGCAAACTGGGATGGATAACCACGTCCCACACGGTGGCGTTAAAAGCATGGTCAGAGGTGGCCCGGGCAAAGCCCACCAAACGACGACGGTTTCCCTTAATTTCCCACATGGTCACTACTAAAAAACTGCATTCCACTGCTTTTTTGACCTTACGAATGGGGCGTCGTGCCCAGCCCACAGCATCACAAAGTTCTTCAAGTTCATAAAGGTCAATTTCCCGATCAGTACTAAAAAATACGCGGGATTGGGACTCTTGATCGATAACAAATTCTTCTGTCCCCGTTGTGCTTAGGGTTGCGGAATTAGAAGGGGTGGGAGTAAAAAAACGTTTCCAAAAAACCATGCCGTTGGGCGTTCAAAAAACAAGCTTGGGCGGAGAAGTCGGGCGATCAGCAGAGAAAGACTTCATTGATTAAGACCTAGTATACGCTGTCCGTTGTCGCTTCCGTTAGGTTGACGCAGGAATGACGGTTGATCTATCTAGACGGGAATGGCTTTACTCCTTCAGAATACACGTCGTTTGACAGGTTTGGTCTGGCTGGGCACGGGCTTTTTAATGGGGCGATGGCTGCTGCCATTGTCGCCACTGGGTTGTTTTTTGCGAAAGGGTTTACGGGCAGGGCCGCGCCGTTGCATTGGCCCTAAATCGGTGGCGTTTTCTAGAATAAGTTGATCTTTTTGTAAGGTGGCTTGGATATCCCAAAAATGTCGGAGCGGGCGATCGCAGACGGTGCCATCGGCATTTTTGAGCACGCCATGGATTTTGACCTTAAAGAATAGGGGACGCTTACTCGGCGGTTTGGGGGACTGGCGAATTTTAACGATTAGGGTTTTTCTCGCTTGGGAGACAAAAACCACTTCTCCCCGGATTGAAAAGTAGGGATGATCGATTTGGGGCGGGGGGATAGTCTGATCAGTGGGGGAACTGGTAAGGCCGGGGCCGAGTTTTTCGGGTTCCCAAATGCCGGCTAACTGAAAATGTAGATGATCATCTTTGTCCCGTAGACGGGGATAAACGACCCAAAAATGAGGCTGATCAAGGCTGATATGTTGTTTCAGCAAACTAAACATTTGCCCTAGTAAGACGGATTCCACAATGCCGCCGGTTTCGGTGGTTAAAATCCCCCGTTGGGAAAAGTCGCCGCTGGGATAGTAGCGTCCATAAACCAGTCCGATCGCCCGATATTGTTTGGGGTGGCTGGGGGCGGAAATGGGATGCTGGCGCGGGTGGAGCGAAGGGTCAGGCATGAAGGACTCAATCAGGATTAACAAGGGCGTGGGGTCGAGGCCCCTCAGCCAAAGGAGGGAAAACGTTAAGGATATTCTATCAAGGGACTTTCAATGCCCCGGCGTTGTGTGGTTAAGTCGTGACTTAACATCGGTAAAGCCGGTTAGATACCATACAAAATTAAAATGGCTAAGGGGGTGACCAGGGCCAACATAAAGGTCAGGGGTGCCCCAATCCTGACAAAGTCGGTGAAGCGATAGCCCCCTGGCCCGTAGACCATGGTATTGGTTTGATAACCGATGGGGGTCATAAAGCTATTGGACGCGGCAAAGGTGACCACAAACATAAAAGCCAAGGGTTCATAACCCAGGGTTTTTGCCACTTGGACGGCGATCGGTAACATCAAAACCACCGTGGCACTATTGGAAAG
>JALQST010000276.1 GCA_023264315.1 Nodosilinea sp. BSH.14 | reverse complement strand
GGCAGGTGCTATGAAGCAGAAACCTAGATCGCGAGGTTTAGGAATCACCGTGGGTTTACCCCGGTGAGGATGTCAACCATGTACACGACGTCTGCGGGGGCATCGGCTTGAAAGGCTTCTAGAAAGGCGGCACGGGCGGCCTCATCCCGCTCTCGGTAGCCGAAGGTCTTTTTTTCGCGTAAATCCACTTTTCTTCAGCGCCGCCCCAATTGTGTCAGCGCTAATCGGCTCAGGCCAATGCTCTGCCATCTCCGCTTGGGTCAGATGGCCATGCTGCTCGGCACCGGAACCTGCTGCCGTTCGTAGACCGTGCCGTTTTTCCAGCAGTACCTCAGACGTTAAACAGCCGTCTCAATACGCGCTATCTGGCCGAACACAGATTCAGCGATTTAGTCTCATGTTCCTAAATCGCTCAGAACGCCTTTCTAGCCCTTGTTCAGTTCACAGTGTATCAAATCAGGGTTTATGTGATAATTGCTACCATCACACCGCCAAAAATTCCTGGATCACATCGTTCGTGAGTTCCTGGGTGGGGCCATTGGCCACGATGGTGCCCCGCTGCATGGCGTAGTAATAGTCCGCCTGCCGCACAAAATGGAGGTGTTGTTCCACCAAAAGCACCGAAATCCCTGTAGTTTTGATGATTTTCTTCACTGCCGCCTCAATATCCAAAATAATCGACGGCTGAATCCCTTCCGTGGGTTCGTCTAAGACAAGTAGCTTAGGGCGACCCATAATGGCGCGGGCAATGGCCAACTGCTGCTGCTGCCCCCCGCTAAGGTCGCCCCCCATCCGGTCTAGCATGGTTTCCAACACCGGGAACAGTTCGTAAATTTCGGTGGGCACCTCCTTCACGGGCTTGCCGCGACGGCCTAGAGCTTCTTGGCCAATCAGCAAATTTTCCCGCACCGTCAGCCGAGGAATCACCTCTCGCCCCTGGGGCACATAGCCAATCCCCAGCCGCGCCCGACGATCCGGCGGCAAACTGTTCACCCCCTGGCCCTCAAACCGAATTTCCCCGGTGCGGGGCCGCAACACACCCATAATATTTTTCAACAGCGTGGTTTTTCCCACCCCATTGCGGCCAATCAGGCACACCATCTGCCCCTGGGGCACGGTCATGCTCACATCCCGCAAAATGTGGCTTTCGCCATAGTAAAAGTTCAGCCCCGAAATCTCCAGCATCGGTGCCGTCAAGGGATCTTGGTAAGTAGAAGTCGGTAGAGTAGCAGTCATGTCGGATAAACGAGTATAGGGGTAATCATGAGGGTGCGTAACGCTGGGGCGAGGCTAGCGCCAACGCGCAGCAATGCACCAACCTGCATCATTAAGGCATCTGGTTCATGGATCGTTTAAAAAAGCTTTGAGTGCAGTTTTATATTTATTTTTGAGTCTTCTTGATATCAATCCGCCACGCTGAATCTTAGCTAACACAGTTGGAGAGCAGAAGCCTTTTGGAACGGCACTCCCTGGGGTGATCAACTTCGCCAACTGAGTGACATTTATTTCACGGGCAAATTGATAGGCAACCACAGATTCACGAATCACCAAGGAAGGAACACCTGGGCCTGGGGAGAGAAGACAGGTCATTTCAGAATTACTCCTCCGTGTCGTTACATTCACAAACAAATACTTAATAAAGCAGCTTTAATAGGTCTAAGGACTTCATTGTCTCACCATGGAGCTTCAGCAGAAAAGCTGTCGCCTCAACGGTTTTTTCTAAATCAAACCGAAAATGAATCGCCATGTCTGCCTACACTTCAGAAAAGATGGACGCTACGTACATCCTACAAACTCAAGCACTGATCATTCTCCCTGCGTCGCAAAGCCTTAGCGTTGTCCGTCATAGGGTGGGCATGGCCCACCATCTCGACTTGACTATCCACTATTGGCTATCCCCTTGCCGCGAGTTCTTCTAAAGCTGCCGATTCCAACCGTTGCACGGTTTCCGGGGGCAAATTCAGCAGGTTCAGCAGCTTTTGGTACACCACCGCTTCGGTTTGGTTGATGGTGTTAGAGCTAATCACCTCGTAGCTCAGCATTAGGGCCTCTTCCCGCTGGGCGTCGGTGGTCAGTTGGGGCACCAGGTCTTCCAGAGGAATTTCCTTGGCCAGCAGATCCCGCAGGTCATCGCGCAGGCTGGCCTGTTCTTCGGGGCTGTGGGCAAACTTGCGGCTGAGGCGATCCAAAATCACCTCCTGCTGCACATCGGCAAAGTTGTCGTCGGCCCAGGCCATCGTTGCCGCGATTCGCAGCAGCAGCATTTGCTCTGGGGTGAGGCTGGTTTCCTTGCCTAGGTAGACTTCGATCACCTTGGGATCGTTCTGAATTTCGTCCATGGTGCCCTCGCAGAGCACGGTGCCCTGGTGGAGCACGGTCACTTGGCGGGCAATCTGGCGCACAAATTCCATGTCGTGCTCAATCACCACAATGGAGTGGCTTTCGGCCAGAGACATCAGCAGGTTTCCGGTCTGCTCGGTTTCTTCGTCCGTCAGGCCCGCCACGGGTTCATCCACCAGCAGCAAATCGGGGGATTGGGCCACCAGCATCCCAATTTCCAACCACTGCTTTTCTCCGTGGGAAAGTAGCGCCGCCGGAATGTCTGCCTTGGTGATGAGCCCGATGGTTTCCAGTAATCCGCCCACGGTGCGCTTTTCGGCAGGGGGTGTTTTCTTAAACAGCGTCGAAAAGACGTTTTTGTTGCGGTTGCAGGACAGTTCCAAATTTTCCCTAGGGCTGAGGTTGAGGTAGACCCTGGGGGTTTGGAACTTGCGGCCAATGCCCAACCGGGCGATTTCATGCTCTTTGAATTTCCGTAGGTCTTGACCCTTAAAATAGGCCGCGCCTTCGGTGGGTTTGGTTTTGCCCGTAATCACATCCAAAAAGGTGGTTTTGCCTGCGCCGTTGGGGCCAATGATCACCCGCAATTCGCCCTCATCCATGGAAAAGTTGAGATTGTTGAGGGCTTTGAAGCCGTCAAAGCTGACGGTGACATTTTGGATATCGAGGACTTTGGTCATGTTGGGTGAAGGAGAAAGGGGGGAGGGTGGGCACGACCCACCATGGGACTTAATTCTCTGTTGATGATGGCCCCCTTGGGTGGGGGATCAGGTGCATTGCTGGCGCGAATGCACCCTACAGGGTGGGCCTTGCCTACCCTACTTTTCGGCGTATTCGGGGGTGTCGGGGGGGGGATCGGGGAAGGGTTCGGTGCCATCGGCGTAGGGGATAGCCGTGGGGGCGAGGCCGAGGAGGTTGCTAATGGTGGCTCCGAACTGGTTGCGTCCCCAGCCGATGATGCCGTTGGGCAGGGCTGTTACCACAATTAGGAATAGCGCCCCCTGGAAGAACAGCCAGATATCCGGGAAGTTTTCGCTCAGCAGGCTGCGGGCCATGTTCACCAGCACGGCACCAAGGACGGCCCCCACCAGCGTGGCGCGGCCACCCACGGCCACCCAAATCACCATTTCAATGGAGAAGGCAATGTCCATGGACTGGGGGGAGATGATGCCAGACTGCACCGTAAACAAGGCTCCGGCAATGCCCGCAATCGCTCCAGATACGGCAAACACCAACACTTTAAAGGCGGTGGGGTCGTAGCCGGAGAAGCGGACGCGGTTTTCGTCATCGCGGATGGCCACCAGCATCCGGCCAAAGCGGCCACTGGTGAGCCAGCGACAGAGGGCATATATGGCAACCAGGACTACCACCGTGGTGATGTAGAAAAACATCCGCATTCCCGGTGTGCTGACCTGTTGACCCAAAAAGACTGAGGTGGAGGTTTTGAGGCCGTTGGTGCCGTTGATCAGCTTTTGTTGACCATTGAAAAAGTTAAAGAACACCACCAGGGCGGCCTGGGTCAAAATCGAAAAATACACCCCCCGAATGCGGTTCCGAAAGACCAAGTAGCCCAGTAATCCAGCGACGATAGCGGGAATGGTAAAAATGGCAATCAGGGTAAACGGAAAGGAGTTAAAGGGTTGCCAAAACCAGGGCAGTTCGGTGACGCCATAGAGGCCAAAAAATTCAGGAATGCGGCCCTCGGGTAAGGTATTGAGTTCTAAATACATGGCAAAGGCATAGCCGCCGAGGGCAAAGAAAATGCCGTGCCCCAGGCTCAGTAGCCCCGTAAAACCCCAGATTAAATCAATCCCCAGGGCGACAATGGCCAGGGCTAAAAACCGCCCCAGCAAGTTGAGCCGAAATCCCGACAAAAACAGCGGCATCACGAAAATGAGAACCAGCGCGATGGCGACGGCGGCAGCAGCTTCGATCAAAAATTTGCGCTTTTGGCTGGCCTTGACCGCAACACGCGGCTGTGTGGTTGCTTCAGACACCATCACCCTACAACTCCACGGAACGACCCTTCGGCGGGAACAGCCCAGCGGGCCGCACCTGCAAGAAGGCAATAATTAACGCAAACACCATCACCTTGGCCATGCTGGTGGTGGCAAAAAAGGTAAAGAAATCAATGGAGGGTTTGAAAAAGTCCGTCGGCGGCAAAATCAGTGCCAGGGTGCCCGAACCAATCAGATAACTGGTAATGCCAATCAGCAAGGCCGCCACAATGCTGCCCACC